>CAZTFZ010000040.1:0-2379 GCA_964613105.1 uncultured Porphyrobacter sp.
AGCGCTGTTGGCGGCTGCGCTAGCGAGCTTGCCAAGGCCTCGCTTGAGGTCAGCCTTGTGCTGACGACTGACGCAGAGGTGCAGGCCCTCAATCGCGAATGGCGCGACAAGGACAAGCCCACCAATGTCTTGAGCTTTCCTATGGTGGAGCGGGATGAATTGCTTGGCTTGCCCGATGATGGCCCGCCGGTTCTGTTGGGCGATATTGCCTTGGCGCGGGAGACTTGCGCTCGCGAAGCGGCGGAGAAACAAGTGCCGTTAGAGCATCACGCCGCCCATCTTATTATTCATGGGTTTTTGCATTTGGCCGGTTATGACCATGTGACCAGCGAAGCAGATGCTGCGGAAATGGAGCATTTGGAAGTCACAGCGCTTGCAAAACTGGGCATCGCGGACCCATATGGGGACCGAGTTTAAAGAAGCTGCGCATTTCGCGCGATTAGGAGTAGATTTAGGGGCCATGCCCGATCCATCATCATCCACAGGAGACGCGGAGAGTAGCAGCGGGCTGCTTTCCAAATTGAGCGGGTTTGCGCGCAAGTTTCTCGATCCCAATAGCGGCGAACGGACCTTGCGAGAGCAGATCGAGGAAACCCTCGACGAGCATGAAGATGACCACCGCGAAGAAACGCGGGAGGATACTGGCGATGGCGATGGCGACCTTTCTTCTGCTGAGCGAGTGATGATGCGCAATCTGCTCCATTTCAGCGAGCACGATGCCGATGATGTCGCGATCCCGCGCGGTGAAATCATCGCGCTCAGCGCCAATGCCAGCTGGGATGAAGTGGTCGAAGCGTTCAGCACTCGCGGCCATTCGCGCATGCCGGTCTACCGCGATCAGCTCGACGATGTGATTGGCATGATCCATATCAAGGACATCTTCCCCTTTTTGGTCGGCAACAAAAAGCCTCCTAAGGACTGGACCATTTTGATGCGCCAGCCGCTCTATGTGCCGCAGACGCGCAATGCGCTTGATGTGCTGGCAGATATGCGCGCCAATCGTATCCATCTGGCGATCGTGCTCGACGAGTTTTCCGGCACCGATGGCATCATCACGATTGAGGATTTGGTCGAGGAGATCGTCGGCGAAATCGAAGATGAGCATGATGAAGTGCCCGCAGAGCAAATCGTCCCCATTGGCGAGGGCATGTGGGATTGCGATGCTCGCGCTGAGTTGGAAGATGTCGCGGAGAAAGTCGACACAAGGCTTGGCGAGGTCGAGGAAGCGGTCGACACTTTGGGCGGGCTTGCGTTCGTCTTGGCCGAGCAAGTGCCTGTCGTTGGTGCAGTACTCGATCATGCTAGCGGCTGGCGCTTGGAAGTGACCGCAGGTGATGAAACGCATGTGACGCGTATTCGATTGCATGCACCAAAGGGTGTCTCTTAACCGATCTCAGTTGACAAAAGCTGCAGATAGGAGGAGGTAGCTTTTCAAGAGGAGAGCCAGAGGAGAGAGATTATGGCGACCCGGCGCTTACCCCCCTTGCGTGCATTGGAGGCTTTTGTGCGAACCGTTCGGCTCGGCTCAGCCCGCGCTGCGGCGGATGAATTGGGGCTAAGTCCCTCCGCATTGTCGCGGCGCATTGGCAATCTTGAGACGTTTGTTGGCCGCAAATTGTTTACCCGCGCCCGTCAAGCCATGCAGCTGACCGATGAGGGGCAGGCCTTTTACGAGGCTGTGAACCCTCATTTGGAATCGCTTGCTCGTGCGGTGGAAAGCCAATCCGATAATCTGTCCGTATTGCGCCTGAGGCTCGGCGTTTTGCCAATGTTTGGCAGCAAAAGGCTGTTCCCTCGGATGAGCGAATTGCGCGCGCGCCACCCGCTGCTTCATATCGACATCGACACAGGGCCGCATTTGGAAGACCGCGTTGGCGATACGCTGGACGCTGCCATTATTCTGTCGCGCGGCCCGGCGAGCGGACTGCATGCCATCCGGCTTGACCATAACCGCGTTCACGCGATTACGAGCCGCGATGTTGCCGCAAAAATTGGCGACACGCCTGATCGCGACATGCTGGAAAAGCAAACCTTCTTGCTCCATCAAGAGCTGCCAGAGAGCTTTGAAGCATGGAAGAAAGAGCTGGGCATGATTGATCTCGAACCAGCTGCGATTGATCTTTACAGTTCCGGCCAATTGATGATGGAGGCGGCAGCGCAAGGGATTGGCATTGCGATTATGCATGATGACCATTTGCGCCGCGCGGAAGACCAGCGATTGACCGATCTTTACGGCATTCAGGTCGAGAGCCCCTATAGCTATTGGTTCGTGTGCAAGCCGACCGCGCTTGAAGAAAGGCCTGTGCGCCAATTCCACGATTGGCTTGTTCGGGCTGAGCTCTAGCGGGCCGAACTTTAGAGCGCTTGCTTACTCTGGTT
>CAZTFZ010000040.1:2479-5012 GCA_964613105.1 uncultured Porphyrobacter sp.
GGGCGCATTCATGGTTGGCGGCTGATATTGGACCGGCGGCACAGTGTGCTCAAAATCCCTCAGCGGCTTTCCCAATGCTGAAAGCAAGGCTGTTTCAATCTCCACCCGCGCTTTCTTGCCGATGGCTTTGCGCCCGCGATGATCCTCTGGGCTAAACGGCTCTAGAAAGCTGATTTTGAGCGGGAAAGACCCGCGCCTAGAGAGAACGCGCTTGGCGTTGTTGAGGCCGCTTTCCTCGCCAACCCAGCCCAATTCTTCAGCAACAGCGCCATAATCCAGCAATATCGGCTGGACGAGCACGCCCATAGGTGGCGGCTCTAGAACTGACAACATGCTGGTTTTGAACGGCAGTAAGGATTGTCCGTCAGTCGTCGTCCCCTCTGGAAAGATTGTGACCGACCAATTGTCGACCAATGCCTCACGCAAGGCGTTGATTTGCTCTGCGACGCCAAGCCGGTTCTCGCGTTTCACAAAGACCGTGCGGTTGAGACGGCACAGCCAGCCGATGATGGGCACTTGCGACAATTCATGCTTTGCAACGAAGGCCGTTCCGCTTGCGCCAGCCAATGCCAGAATGTCGATCCAAGAGACGTGATTGGAGACGAAAACCACATCGCGTCTCAGCGGTGTCCCCTTTCGTTCAACCCGTGCGCCCACGATCCAAGCGACATATTTGAGGAAATATTTGGGGAAGGGCGAGCCATAGGCAAACATTCGGAAGATGTAATGCAGCGGCGTAAACACAATCAGCAGGGCGATCATGGCTAGGCTTCGCGCCACTAGCCGGAGCCAACCCGCAATTGAAATGGGTGTGTTTTCGCCTCGCATGGCCGCCAGCCGCTCACGTGCTTTGGCGTCTTGCGGGGAAGCGCTCATCGAGGGAGGCTGCCTGTCATAAGCGGCAGATTGGCGTCAGCTATCGCGATCAAGGCGCACACCATACAATTCCATCCGATGATCGACCAAGCGATAGCCCAGCTTTTCGGAAATTTGCTTTTGCAAAGCTTCCAATTCGGGATCGACAAATTCGACAACCTTCCCGGTTTCAACGTCGATCAAATGGTCATGATGGGATTCTGGCGCGGCTTCATAGCGCGCTCTGCCATCGCCAAAATCATGGCGATCAAGGATGCCAGCATCCTCAAACAGACGCACGGTCCGGTAAACGGTCGCGATGGAAATTTTCGCGTCGATTGCGCTCGCCCGTTCGTGCAGCAATTCCACATCAGGGTGGTCAGTGCTTTCAGACAGGACTTTTGCGATGGTCCTGCGTTGATCGGTGATCCGCAGGCCTTTTTCAGCGCATAATTGTTCTAGGTCGATTGGCTGCTGCAAGGCAGGCTCCGCATAAGTTCGAGTAGGACGCCCGATCACTCAGGTCTATGGTCACATAGGCGTGATGGGCGTCCTGCTCAAGTTTCTGGCCCCAAGTTTGGGGACAAAATCGGCTTAGGCTTTCTTTTTGCGCCCGCGTTTTTGGCCAGGCTTGCGCCCAAGACCAATTTTCTTGGCCAAATCGCGCCGTGTTTCAGCGTAATTTGGTGCAACAAGCGGATAATCAGCGCCCAGTCCCCAGCGCGCTTTATAATCCTCAGGTGTCATCCCATGCTCGGTCGACAAATGTCGTTTGAGCATTTTCATCTTCTTGCCACATTCCAGACACACGATGTAGTCCTTCTTAATCGAAGAACGGATCGATACGGCGGGTTCAGGTAGGGGTTCAGCCCCACCATGTTCGCTACCGAGTCCTGAAAGCGCAGAGAAGACATTCGAAATCAAAGTCGGGACATCATCGACAGCAACATCATTGTTGCTGACATGAGCCGCGACAATGTCTGAGGTGAGCGTGATGATCGCCTCATTCATATCGGTTTCAAAATTGTCCATTTTCAGATCCCTTAGGTCAAAGGTTTACGTTAGTTTTGTGACCATTACTGGGCATTGTAGGGATACGACATTTTTTGCAAGCAATGCGGACTGCTTTTATTCAGTCACAACTGATTTATAGCAGTTTTTTAAAGGTAATAGCGTCAACGCGCCCATTGGTTTGCGTCGAATAATAGGCTGGCCTTAAGCCTACCGGATCAAACCCCATCCGCTTATATAGGCTCTCAGCCGGGTTATTGGCCCGCATTTCCAAGAAGGCGAATTTCGCTCCATGCTCGCGAGCATATTCAAAGAAGTGGTCGAGCAAATGGGTCGCTAAACCGCGACCCCGATCAGACGGTCTAACGCCAATAAGCAAAAGCTCGATTTCATCGGCGACTATGCGCGACAAAAGGAAGCCGCTGGCCTTATCGTCCGTCGCGGCCAGCTCTCCATCAGTATTGATCAAGAACAATTGGGTGTTTTGCAGCGCAAGCGAGGAGGATAATTGGCGTTTGTTCCATGCCTCGCCCCATTCGGGATCGAACGCCTGCTCCATCACTTCCATCGCGCGGTCGATATCGCGGCTAACCTGCGCTCTCATCTGCATTTCGCTCAGCATGGGGGCAATCTATAAGTGAGGAGGCCGAGACTGCGCAACAGGCGT
>CAZTFZ010000040.1:5112-12083 GCA_964613105.1 uncultured Porphyrobacter sp.
AAAAGCGATGGAGGAAGCGCAAGAGCATGGCGAGCATCGGGCAGCGCGTCGATAACCACGCGGCCCTCAATATCAATGCCTGCTTGTGACTGATGGTCAGCCAGCTCGCGCGCTTTATTGCCAGCGACGATTGCGTGGTTCCAGCCCTGTAACGCTTCATCGGGAGAGGCAGCGGCAAAGGGGGCTTGTGGCAGGCCGTCTGCGTCAAAATCCTGCACAAACCATTGTCCATGCCCGCCGGTCATTGCGACGCTTACTGCGCCCATGTGGCTGCCCTGAGCGCCCGCCGCGACCAAAGCCAGCGTAGGAAAGCCGCGCACGGGCACATTCCACGCAACGCCAAGCGCGCGCGCAGCTGCCAGAGCAATCCGTGTGCCGGTAAAGCTGCCGGGGCCAAGGCCGACGCGAATTTCATCAGCGCGCCCTTTGTCATCTAGCCCTGCAATCATAGGAACGAGGCGTTCTGCATGGCCGCGTCCGATCACATCGAGGCCATAGCCGAGCAATGCGCCATCTGCTGTAAAGAGCGCGGCGGAGCAGGCCTCGCTAGCGCAATCCAATGCCAATATGCGGCGTTGGCCTGTTTCACTGGTCATGATGCGCGTGTTTTCATGGCTGGGTTTGTTTGTGCCGCGCTAAGGGGCCCTCCGAACTTAGGGCGGCGGACGCAAATCAGGCTGCGCGCACTTCGCTCACCTCGGGAACATAGTGCTTGAGCAAGCCTTCAATCCCATGTTTCAGCGTAGCGGTGGATGATGGGCAACCAGCGCATGCGCCCTGCAATGTCAGATAAACAATCCCATCTTTAAAGCCGCGATAGGCGATATCGCCGCCATCGCCAGCGACGGCTGGACGGACGCGGGTTTCGAGCAGTTCGTTGATCTGCGTGACGATGTCTGCATCAGCCGGATCTTCCTCGACAATCATTGTCTCGGCCTCTGCTGGAACGCTAATCCCATTGCCTTGAGCTGCGGCAAACAGCGGCGCTTCGCTGACAAAGTGGTCGAGCAAAATCGCCAAGACTTGCGGTTTCAGCTCGCTCCAATTGACGCCGGGTGCAGCGGTGACGGTGACAAAATCACTGCCGAAAAAGACATTCACAACTTCGCCTGTGTCAAACACTGCCTCGGCAAGGGGGCTGGCTTCGGCGCTTTCGGGCGAGTTGAACTCGCGCGTCCCGCTGGTCATCACTTGCTGACCGGGCAGGAATTTGAGGCTGGCGGGGTTGGGCGTGGTTTCGGTTTCTATAAACATGGGTGGTGATGTAGGCATTTAGGCCTCGGCTAACAAGCGATAGCGTATTTTTTGCGCTTAAGCGGCTGCATTCACTATCCCTTCACGCAATTGCCTCTTATACCTTGTCCCATGCTTTCCAACTTTAGCGCTTCAGTGCGCCTAGCCTTGTGTCTTCTTTTCGCTGCGACCGTGCCGCTGATGGCGGCTCAGCCAGCCTATGCGCAATTGCTGACCTTGCCAGAACCAGAGGCGCTGCAATCTGATGGCGAAACGCCGTGGATTTACGAGGGCAGCGATGTCCCCCGCGATGAGGAATGGCTGTTTGGCGAAATGGACAATGGCCTACGCTATGCTGTGCGGCACAATGGCGTGCCGCCTGATCAGGTCTCTATCCGCGTGCGCGTTGATGCAGGCTCTTTGCACGAGCGCGAGGATGAGCTTGGCTTTGCCCATTTGCTCGAGCATCTGCTGTTCCGCGAAAGCCAGCATTTGGGGCCGGGTGAAGCGATCCCCACTTGGCAGCGCTTGGGCGCGACCTTTGGCAGTGACACCAATGCTGAAACCAGCCCAACGCACACTGTCTATAAGCTTGATCTGCCCAATATTGACGATGCAAAACTGGAAGAGAGCTTCAAACTTCTTTCCGGCATGATCCGCAAGCCTGTCATCAACAGCCGCAATCTTGCCGCCGAAGTGCCGATCGTGCTCGCGGAAAAGCGCGAACGCGGCGGCGCAGCACAGCGCAGCGCCGAGGCGACGCGGCGCACTTTGTTTGCCGGACAACGCCTTGCAGTGCGCAGCCCCATTGGCACTGTCGAAACCCTAACCGGTGCTCGGCCAAACGCAGTCAGGGCCTTTCACAAACGCTGGTATCGGCCTCAAAACACGGTCATTTCGGTTGCGGGCGATGTTAATCCGCGCTTGCTTGCTGCCTTGGTTGAGAAATATTTTGGCAATTGGAAAGTGCGCGGGGAGCTGACGCCTGCGCCTGATTTCGGCGACCCGATTGCGCCTGCGGACGCTAACCCCGACAATCCGGTTGGCGAGACGGCGGTCACGGTTGAGCCTGATCTGCCGCGCTCCTTCACCTTTGCGGTGCTGCGCCCATGGCGGCCGGTTCAAGACACCATCGCTTACAACCAAGGACGGTTGAGGGATTCGCTTGCACAAGCGCTGATCAATCGCCGCTTAGAAGCCCGCGCAAGGGCCGGTGGCAGCTTCCTTTATGCGCAAGTTCAGCAAAATGATGTGAGCCGCTCTACCGACGCGACTTTCGTGAGTTTCGCGCCTTTGAGCGAGGATTGGCAGGCCGCTCTGACCGATGTCAGGGGCGTTATTGCCGATGCGCTGGCGACCCCGCCAAGCGAGGAGGAAATTGCCCGCGAAATTGCTGAGTTTGAGCAAATCTTCACCAGCTCAGTCGCCGAGCGTTCGGTTATGCCGGGATCACGGCTTGCTGATGATATTGTAAGGGCCGTCGATATTCGCGAAGCGGTTGCTGCGCCCGAAACGGTGCTGTGGGTTTTCAACGGCATGAAGAATGCCATCACGCCAGAGCAGATATTGCGCCACACGCGCGCTTTGTTCGATGGGCCGGTCATCCGTTCCTCCTATGTGACCCCAGCCGATGGAGAAGCCAGCGCGAGTGCTTTGCGCACCGCTTTGCTGCAAGAGGTCGCGCCCGATGCCAATGCCCGGCTTGAGGCGAGCGATATCTCCTTTGCTGACCTCCCGCCGATTGGCACGCCCGGAACGGTCGAAAAGACCGAGCAATTGGGCGTGCTTGGGATTGAGCAGGTTGAGCTGTCCAATGGCGTCAAGGCGATCATCTGGTCGAACAAGGCAGAGCCCGGCCGGGTTGCGGTGAAAGTGCGCTTTGGCGGCGGCTATCGCGCGTTTCAGCCTGAGGATGGCCCTTACGTAAGGCTTGGCGAGATGGCGCTTGTCAGCTCTGGTCTTGGCGAGATTGGTCAGGAAGAGTTGGACCGGCTGTCAACGGGCCGCAAGATGGGCTTTGACTTCGACATAACCGAGGGCGCCTTTACCTTTTTTGCGCAAACGCGCCCTGAGGATTTGGCCGACCAGCTTTACCTGTTTGCAGCCAAGCTCAGCGATCCGCGCTGGGATGAAGCACCCGTTTTGCGCTCAATCGCTGCCGCTCGGCTTGCTTATGAGAGTTTTGCGACCAGTCCAGCTGGCGTCATCAATCGCGATCTTGAGGCATTGCTAAGGGCAGGGGATGGCCGCTTTAAAACGCCGGATAGGGCCGCTCTTGATAATGTAACGCCTGCAGGTTTTCGCAGCGTTTGGGAGCCTATCTTGGCGCAAGGCCCAATCGAAGTCTTGATGTTTGGCGAATTTGACCGCGAGGAAGGGCTTGCCGCGCTCGAACGCACATTTGGCGCTTTGCCGCCGCGCGATGCTCTGCCGGTTGCGATTGCTCAGCGTGGCTCCAGCTTCCCCGATCCGGGCGCAACCAATGTCCTCACCCACAGGGGCGATGCCAATCAGGCCGCTGCCGTTGTTGGTTGGCCGAGCGGGGCAGGGGTCACAGATTTGCGCGAATCGCGCCAGCTTGAAATCTTGGTGCAATTGTTCAGCAACCGCTTGCTTGACGCCATGCGAGAGCGGGCAGGGGCAAGTTATGCGCCGGTTGCTCGGTCCGAATGGCCCAGCGATGGCCGCGAAGGCTATGGCGTTGGCGGAGGGCGGATCAGCGCCTTTGCACAATTGCAGCCGCGCGATGTGCCGATCTTCTTCCAAGAGGCAGACCGTATTGCCAAGGACCTGGCGCAGAACCCTCCATCAGAGGACGAGCTTGCCCGCGTGACAGAGCCTTTGCGCCAATATATCAGCCGCGCATCAACCGGAAATCTGTTTTGGATGTTCCAGCTTGAAGGCAGCACGCAAGACGCTCGCAGGGTCAATCTCTTGAGGACTTTGCTCAGTGATTTCTCGCGCACGACGCCTGAAACCATGCAGGCCCTTGCAGGCAAATATTTCGGACGCCGCGATGCATGGCGGCTGGCTGTGATCCCTGAGGGGCAAGAGCTAGCAACCTCGACAGATGGCATTCGCGAAAGGGCTGGCGCCGTTTCAGGTCGCTAGTCCAAGGGGCTCGGCTGCACCGCGTCTAAAGGCCAAAAAGGCCAAGCTTAATCGCGGCCAAGCAGATTTGTCCTTGCACTTCACGCCTGTTTGCTTTCGGGTGGGATTGAAGCGGCATATTGTGCCGGAAATTGACAAGAAATAGGTGAGTTATGGCGCAGAATTGGTCGCCGGATAGTTGGAAAAGTTTCGAAGCGCGGCATTTGCCCGTCTATGAAGACGCTGCTGCTCTTAGCGCGGCAGAGGACACTCTGGCGGCCTTTCCGCCGCTCGTCTTTGCGGGCGAAGCGCGGGCGCTGAAAAGCGATTTGGCCGAAGTGTCAGAAGGGCGCAGCTTTCTGCTTCAAGGCGGCGATTGCGCAGAGAGCTTTGCCGAATTTCACCCCAACAACATTCGCGACACATTCCGTGTGATCTTGCAAATGGCGGTCGTCATGACCTTTGCCAGCAAGCATCCCGTGGTGAAAGTCGGGCGGATGGCTGGCCAATTTGCCAAGCCGCGTTCTTCGCCAACAGAAACGCAGGGCGATGTCACTTTGCCCAGCTATTTGGGCGATAACATCAATGGGATCGAATTTGATCCTGCAACCCGCGTCAACGATCCGCAGCGCATGGTTCGGGCCTATTCGCAAGCCGCAGCCACGCTCAATTTGCTGCGCGCATTTGCTGGCGGCGGTTATGCCAATCTGCGGCAAGTTCACCAATGGACGCTCGACTTTATGGGGCGCTCTCCTTGGGCAGAGAAGTTTGCCGCAACCGCTGATAAAATTGGCGAAGCGCTCGATTTTATGGAGGCTTGCGGGATCGACCCTGCCACAGTTCCTCAACTGCAAGGCACCAGTTTCTACACCAGCCACGAAGCTTTGCTTTTGCCTTATGAGCAAGCGATGACCCGGCAAGATTCGCTCACTGGCGAGTGGTATGACACCAGCGCGCATATGGTTTGGATCGGTGACCGCACTCGCTTTGAAGGCAGCGCTCATATCGAATTTGCGCGCGGCATTGGCAATCCTTTGGGTATGAAATGCGGCCCATCGTTAGAGCCTGATGCGCTTCTGAAACTGCTCGATACGCTGAACCCAGCGCGCGAGGCGGGCCGGATTACGCTCATCAGCCGCTTTGGCCATGACAAGGTTGCAGATGGTTTGCCGCCGCTCTTGCGCGCCGTAAAGCGCGAGGGGCATCCCGTGGTTTGGAGCTGTGATCCTATGCATGGCAATGTCGTCAAATCCGACAGCGGTTATAAGACGCGGCCTTTCGACAGGATTTTGACCGAGGTTAAGGGCTTTTTCGATGCGCATCGCGCCGAGGGCACGCATCCCGGCGGCGTCCATGTCGAGATGACTGGGCAAGATGTGACCGAATGCGTTGGCGGCGCTGTTGCCATCACTGACGAGGCTTTGGGCGATCGCTATCACACCCATTGCGACCCGCGCCTAAACGCTGCCCAATCGATCGAATTGGCTTTCGCTTTGGCCGAAATGCTCAATGATGAAGTGGTGGAGCGCAAGGCCGACGCTGCTTAGCCACGCTTAAAGCCATGCTGCTGTGAGGCGGGTTTTTGTGCAAAACCCTCTTTAATCAGCGCTGGTTTTCAGCCATGCTATTCGCCGCTGCACAGGGTTTGGCAGCCGTAGATCCGCGACCGGAGTTCTCATCGCGCATAAACAACCACAGTCCGCAATTGGCCTTGATCGGGCCGGTTTGGCAGATCAATTTCACGCCACTCGCGCGCTGAGCGAGGCTTTGGCAACGCCGCTGAGCGATGCCGATGCGTCCATTCAGTCAATGGAAGACGCTTCGCCCGTCAAATGGCATTTGGCCCATACCAGCTGGTTTTGGGAGACGTTTTTGCTGCGCGAAAATGCGCCGCAATATCGGCCCTTTGATGCCGATTGGCCGTTCTTACACAATTCCTATTACGAGGCTGAGGGGGAGCGCATTGGCCGGGCCAAACGCGGCATGTTGTCGCGCCCCTCCTTGGATCAGATCCTCGATTACCGCGCGCATGTCGATGCTGGAATGGCGGCGCTTCTGGATGATAGCAAGCATGCCCACTTGATCCGCTTAGGGGTGGCGCATGAGCAGCAACATATTGAATTGCTGCTGACCGATGTGAAACATGCCTTTTTCCAAAACCCTTTGGGGCCAGCGATGTGGCCGCTTGCAAAGGGTGCTTCTGAGAAGAACGCCAACCAGTCCGCTGGGCTCAACGATGAGTGGTTCGAGCATCCGGGTGGCATTGCCAAAATCGGCACGCAAGATGAAGAGCTATCCGCATTCTCATTCGACAATGAAGGTCCAGCGCACCGGGTCTTGCTGGAGCCATTTGCCCTTGCAAAGCGGCTTGTGACCAACGCGCAATGGGACGCTTTTATTGCTGATGGCGGCTATCAAAATGCCGCGCTGTGGCTCTCTGATGGGTGGAGCTGGGTCTGCGAGAATGGCATCAAAGCTCCGCTCTATTGGGGCGTGGATGCGAAAGAAGGTGAGCATTTCACCCATCAAGGTTGGCAATCGCGCGACCCCTCTGCGCCCGTCACGCATATCTCTTATTTTGAGGCGGACGCCTTTGCGACTTGGGCGGCAAATCAAAGCGGCTTGGCCTTGCGCTTGCCAACAGAGTT
>CAZTFZ010000041.1:0-12057 GCA_964613105.1 uncultured Porphyrobacter sp.
TGGGTCGTTGTCAGACTGTCTGGTTTGTCTGCCTACACTCAGGCAGCAGACCTCCCGCTAGACCCTCAATCCAGCCTATTTCGCCAATTCGCCCAGATCTGTTTTCAGAGCCGCCTTTAAGTCCGTCAGCCAAGGCTCATAGGGAAGCCAAGCATCCTGCCCTTTGCGATTGATCGGCTGGCGCACCTGCTCGCTCGATGCGGTGCGCACAGCGCGTTCGGTCTTGTGAAAATCAAGACAAGCCTCTTCGAAAGGCAGATCGAGATAATCGAGCATCCTTCGGGTTTGCCCCTCCAGATCATCGAGCACATCCTCATGCTGAACGCGCAGAACCTTGCCCGGCAGCACGCTGTCCCAATGATCCATGAGATCGACGTAATCGCTGTAATAGCGGCCAATTTCGGTGAGGCCGTAAGTGAACTCTTGGCCTTGCGCGAAAAGCTGTTTGAACCCTGAAAAGCAGCAATCCATCGGGTCGCGGCGGGCATCAATGATCTTGGCATTTGGCAGGATCAAATGGATGAGGCCAATATGCCGGAAATTGTTGGGCATTTTGTCGATAAAGAACGGCGCGCCCTGCCTGTGAATGCGCGTGTTCGCGATGAATTCCTCGCCAAATTTCGCGCAATCTTCCGCCTTCAAATCATGCAGATTTGCAGGGTAAAGCGCTTGGCCTGCCTTGCGACCGCGAAGACGGTGAGCGAGCGCTAGAATATCGGGCAATTCCAGCGTTCCATCGACTTGCGAATGGCTGGCGAGAATCTGTTCGAGCAGCGTTGAGCCGGCCCTTGGTAAGCCAAGGATGAAGATCGGGTCGGGCGCATCATGGCCAAAGTCTGCGTGCGTTGCGAACAATTCGCTGGTGCAAAATTCCTTTTGCCGCGCCAATTCTGCGCTCATCGCATCGGCGCTGTAACGGGCCTGAGCGCGCTTTAGAGCGTTGCCCTGCTCATAATGACGGAAGCTTTCTGCATATTCGCCGCGGTCACCCAGCGCCTTGGCAAGGGCAAAGGCGATATGCACACGGTCCATAAAGGCGAGGGTCTCGCGCTCTATCTGAGCGCGCATGGCGGCAATCTCAGCATCGGAAAAGCGATAGGTTTTGAGGTTTGCCAAGGCGTAATAGGCATCGCCATGATCTGCCTTGACCGCAAAGGCTGAGCGGTAATGGGCCACTGCCTTTTCCTGCTCGCCCATGGTTTTAAGGGCATGACCTTTGCTGGTTAGAGTGGCGTGATCGCGAGGGAGCTTGGCCAGCACAGCATCAAACAGCTCGAGCGCTCGTGCATATTCGCCTGATTGCATGCTTTCAATCGCTAGACGCGACTGGAACAAAGGGTTGTCTGGATCGCGCGCATACAGCGCTTCAGCCTCTTCACAGGCGCGCTCAAACCGCTGCCTGCGGCGCAAAACGTCAATATAGTCGAGCCGCAATTGCACATTGTCGGGCTCAAAACTGACCGCGCTTTCAAGCAGAAATTCTGCATCTTCGAGCACGCCCAAGTCTCCGCCAATCCGTGCCAGTAATCGCATGGCTTCCACATCGCGCGGATGTTTGCGCAAGAAATGCCGGCAAATCTCCTCTGCATGCAGCAACCGCCCTTCGTGAATGTGGTTGGTGATCGCCAGAATTTCGCGGGGGAGGGCGCGCAGCCGGTCTAACTGGGCTTGAGCCGCCGTTGCCTCATCAGCCTTGCCAAGCTCGCCCGCCAGCCGTGCCTGCTCGCGCCAGCTTGCCTCCAATGTGGGGTTGAAACGGGTGGCATGAGTGAAGGCTGTAAAGCCGTGCTCTGCTTGATTGCGTGATAGGGCCAGATGCCCCTCTTCCTGCCATGCGCGGCCATATTCAGGCATTGCGCTGTGCAGACGGTTGAGAAAACTTGCAGCCTCATCGCCGCGTCTAAGATAGCGCGCGGCAACGGCGGCCATATAGAGCGCTTCGCCATTGCTGGGTTCGTCGTCAAGCACGCCTTGTGCCAGCGTCAAACCTTCTTCAAAGCGCCCAGCCTGCAAGGCTTGCTGCGCGGATTTGAGCTGGCTTGGATGATCTGGAACGCTTGTCATTCGAGCGTCTCTAACAAGCAAATGGCGGAGATGCACAGTCTTTGCACATCTCCGCCATTTTCAACTTCGCTTGTGCCAGATCAATAGTCGAACGACACCCGAGCACCGACGGTCAGTGGCCGGTTGGTGATGATCCGCTCGCGGTCATTGCCAAAGACGCCAGAGATTTGCGCACGAGTATCGGTTAGGTTCTCGCCGAAAATCTCAAAGCTCCACTCATTGGCTTTGATGCCGACCGAAAGATCGAACAATGTGTAGGCATCAAGCTCAATCTGGTTGATCAAGATGATGTCTGTGAGTTTCGAGCCAGAGTAATTGACCTGCGGCTGGATAAAAGCTTCCAGCGTGTCGGACAGATCCCACTCATAGCGCGCCCGCAAGTTGCCTTGGAAGTTTGGTGCAAAGGCAAGATCGCTGCCTTCGACCACGTCATTGGTTGGGATCAACACCTCGGTTACCTCTGTATCGAGGATCGAGAACGCACCAGCAACTGTCAGGCCCGGTGTAGAGAAGGGCGCGATTGTAAACTCAGCTTCGATGCCCTTAATTTCCGCATTGGCAGCGTTCGAAGAGAAGAACAGATTGGTGATCGAAGGATCAAAAATCTGGGTCTGCAAGTTCGAAATATCAACGTAGAATGCACTGCCGTTGAAGCGGAATTGGCCGTCGATCAGATCGAGCTTCCAACCCAATTCAAAGTTCTTCACCTCATCGGTTTCAACCTCGAAAGGCACTGTAAAGCCGTCTGGACCAACCGCGCCGCCTGGGCGGTTGAGCAATCCTGGGCGGAACCCTTCGGAGTATGACAGATAGAACAGCAAATCTTCGTTCGGCGTCACTGTCAGCGTGCCTTTGAAGATTGAGCCGCTGGTCGATGCTGTGTCGGGTGCGCGGATGGCATTGAACACTTGCTGCGCTTGTGTGGCTGACAATCCAGCAGCTTCGATATCAGCGAGGCTGTCGTTCACATCAAAGGTTTGGCGCAGGGCCGCATTGCACGATCCGATAAAGGTAAATTCGCCGTCACCATTGAACAGATCGCTGATGTCAGTGCCAAAGGCATTGGCATCGGCTGCTGCGCCTGAGTTACAGAAGGAGCCATTGGCCGAGCCTTCAAAATCCACCTCAACATCGAAGTAACGAGCGCCAAGGGTCGCGGTCAGAAGGTCTGGAACGATGTCAAAATTGATCTCGCCAAACAATCCGAACTGCTCATCCGTGCGGCGAATATCATTGCGGAAGATCGTCGATGCAGGGAAAGGCCCAGCATCTGAGATAAAGCCGGTTGTCTGCGGGAAGTTGGGTGCAAACGGACCAAATGGCTGAGCAATGACATTGCCGGGATAGGCAAAATCGACACGTTCTTCCAAGGAGAGGTCTGAATAAAACGCGCCGCCTTGAAAGCGCACCCGCCAATCATCGGGCGTGCTAAGACGCAATTCCTGAGTGAAAACTTGCGTCTTACTAAATGAGTTCACAAACAGGTTTGGCGCCTGACACGTGCCGCTAGGAGCGGCAGCGCCGGGATAGCTCACCGAGCCATCGCAGATGTAATACGGCAGATATTGGCCGACGAACAGATAGTCGGTGTAGTCAGCGCGTTGATCGCTCTCACGATCGGTAAATGCGCCGGTGTAAACCAAGTCGAGCATCGCTAAACGCCCTTCGACGGTCCAGCTGGTGTTTGAGAAATTGTCTTCGAGACGGTCTTGTTCAAACCGTTCGATCTCAAGATCATCAAGACCGTCCAATTCAGGATCGGCAAAGAACACACCGTCACTTTCCAAGCTCTGGCGCTGGTGCGAGACATTGACCGTCCAATCGGGGGTCACTTCCCACAGCGCTGAGGCGCGGAAGCCTGTGTATTGCGTATCGTTGAAATTGTCGCGAGCGATACCCGAATTGTCCGCTTGCAAAAACGTGACATTGGACAAATCCGCGCCAGCTTGAAAGCCGCCGCGCGTTGCCGAAACGGGCACGCCGTTCTCACGAACGAAGCCTACTGGGCGGAAGCGAGCGCTTTCGCTTACGTCGCGCGTGCCAGCAACATTGTCGATATAGCCGCCTTGATCATCAAGATAGACCACACCGCGCACCGCAAATGTGTCTGTCACAGGCACGTTAAGGGTCAGCTCGCCTTTGTAGCTTGCTTCGCCGCCTTGAGTGAAAGAGAGCCCAGCAGAGGCCTTGGCAGAAAAGCCCGACAGGTCAGGCTTGTTGGTGATGAGACGCACAACGCCTGCTTGCGAGCTTGCGCCAAACAGAGTGCCTTGCGGGCCTGACAACACTTCGATCCGCTGAAGATCGGCTGCGTAAACGTCAAGGTTACGGCCCGGTTGCGATAGCGGCTGATCGTTTAGGTAAAGCGCCACATTGGGGGCCAGACCAGCAACACCGGCGACTGTGATGTTGGGCGTGGTCGATGCAAGGCCGCGAATGTAAATCGTGCTTTGACCTGGGCCACCACCGCCGGCTGTGACGGTTGGGATCTGATCGAGATAATCTTCGAAAGTGTCGATGTTCAGCTCATCGAGCTGTTCTTCGCCAATGGCAGTGACCGAAACCGGCACATCCTGCAGATCTTCGCTGCGGCGCTGAGCGGTAACGACGATTGTTCCAACGCCGCCTTGGCGTTCGGCATCATCGCCAGTTTGATCTTGCTCTTGAGCAAGCACAGGTGATGACATAGCAATAGCGAGTGCGCCTAGCGACGCCCCGCTCACAAGTTTAGACATTTAGAACCCCCCGAAGGTTTTCATATTTGGCCGCGATGCAGGAGTGCACCAGCGTTGCCATAGTATTGGGGCGCGCCGGAATAAGATCAGCGCAGCAACCACAAGCCGCCTAACAAGCCCCCACATCTATGGCCACAGCACGGGGGTAGATTTTTTGAATGAAATCCATTTTGTTGCAAAATAACAACAAGCAAATTCTATAATGAATTTCTCTTAAGAACGGATCAAGTTGCTAGTTTTTATTCCAAATATATCAAAATTGTTATTTGATTTATTGGTAAAAGCTTTGATGTATTCGCAAGTTATTCTGAATATAGAAAAATTTACTCATAAATCATCGATTTAACGGCGGAAATTATTGACTTGAGGATACTTGACCATCCCATTCCGAACAGGCCTCTGCTGTGGTTGGCACCCCGTGATGTTTGCGGATGAGGTCAAAAATCACCGCTTTCACAATCGACACGCCCATGGCCACCACGACCAGCGAAAAGGGCAGGGCACCGATAATCATGGTAATTCTGATCGCTTCAATGCCATCGCCAATGATCAGCATAGAGCCGACCATAAAGGCCAATGCAGCGCCCCAAAACAGGATGTGATAGCGCCGCTTGCCTTCGTTCTCGCCTGCGCCATTGATGGTGTTCACAATCAAGATAGCGCTATCGACCGAGGTGATCAGATAGGTCATGAGCAGCACCACAACGAGGCCCGAGACAATGAATGCCGCCTCTGGGCTCAGCAAGACGGCAAGCGTTGCATAGAGCTGATCGGACAGGCCGGTTCCAACGATTGTTCCTTGGGCTGCGCCGCTCAGTTCAAGCTCGATCGCAGTGCCGCCTGCCAAAGCCATCCAGATGAAGCACATGAGGGAGGGCACAAGAGCGACACCCAGCACATATTCACGGATCGTGCGCCCGCGCGAAATCCGAGCGATAAACATGCCCACAAACGGTGCAAAAGCGATCCACCAAGCCCAATAGAACACCGACCAATCGAGCTGCCATTGCACCAGACTATCGCCTGCCGCGCTGCCATCGCTTTGAAACAGGGTAAGGGAATTGGCTGGCAGAGTAACCACGTAATCCCAAATGGCTGTACCGAGCAGTTTGAGCGCATAGAAACCTGAGCCAGCAATCGCGAACAATGCAAGGAGAGCGAAAGACAGCCCCATATTGAGGTTCGAAAGCCATTTGATCCCGCGCCCAACGCCAGAAAGCGCGCTGAGGGTTGAGGCTCCGACCAAGACCAGCAAGGACACCGTGATGGCTGCTGGCGAAGCGGTTAGCCCGCTGCCGCTCGGGGCTTCGCGCATCAGCCAATCGCCAATGCCAATCCGGTGAAGGCCTGCGACAAATTGCTCAACGCCAAGGCCCATCGTCACTGCTACGCCAAGGATTGTCGCGACCACCGCCACGATATCGACAATGTGCCCAGCCGTGCCAGACATCGATTTGCCAAACAGAGGGACTAGGCTTGAACGAATGGTCAGAGGCAGGCCTCTGCGATGGGCCATATAGCCGATGGCTAGCCCAACCAGCGCATAGGTGCACCATGCGCCAAAGCCCCAATGCAGGAAGGTCCACATAAAGGCAGAGCGCACAGCCTCTGGTGAGGATGCGGCAACAGTGCCTCTTATAATATCAGGATTATTGGCGAAATGGGCGAGCGGCTCGCCAGTCGAATAGGTCAGCATGCCAATGCCGATCCCAGCGCCAAACAGCATGGAGAACCACGAGAACCGCGAAAATTCGGGCTTCTCGTCGGGCGCGCCAATCCTAAGCGAGCCTGTTTGCGGTGCAAGGGCCAGAACGCCGCAAACGACAATCAGGGTCGCAACAAGATAGACATACCACCCGCTAAATGAGGCGATAATTGTCGAATTGGCGACATTCAGCGTCTCCATCGCGCTGACCGGGAAAAAGATCGTCCACATGATGATCACCGAAACGATGATCTTTGCAGGTATCGTTATCGCTCGGCTAAAGCCGTCGTAGTAACCGCTATCATGGGTTCCGATTTCAAGATCGACCAATGGGGGATCAATCGGTTGATCGCCGTTTTCAAAATTTTGATTGTGTGAGATTGGTTTGCTCGGCAGTTGCTAAAAAGCTCATTCGAAGTCGGCATCGAGAAATCAATCAGTGGGCCGGAGCCGCAGACCATAGAGACTTACGCGGCTCATGCAACCAGCGCTCCTTTCGGCCAAGCATTTACAGATATAAAAATATCTTTATATGTGCCTCCCATGCTGACCGAGGCAATCTTTAGGGCATTGGCCGATTGCACCCGCTTGCGGATTGTGCGCTTGCTTGGCTCTATGGAGCTGGCGGTGGGCGAGATCGCTCAGGTCATGGGGCAGAGCCAGCCGCGGGTCTCGCGCCACATTGGCATTCTATGCGATGCAGGGCTTGCCGAAAGACGGCGCGAGGGCAGTTGGATGTTTTTGCGCGCAGCCAGTTCTTCGGCGAGCGAAAACACAGCTGAGGATGCAGCTTCATTGGCAGTCATGCTAGCGGGCGTTCTGGCACGCGCAGAAGAGGCTGATCCAGAGTTTGCTGCGCTTTGCGCTCAAGATCGCCAACGCCTTTCCCAAGTGCGCGCAGACCGCGAGATTCAGGCCCAAGATTACTTTGCAGCCCATGCCGACAATTGGGATCAATTGCGGGCCCTGCACAGCTCTGACGAAACGGTTGAGGCGGCGCTCGGCAAGGCTCTTGCAGGCGAGCCATTGGGCAAGCTTTTGGACATTGGCACAGGCACTGGCCGCATGGCAGAATTGTTTGCTGACCGGGCAGAGCATGTCGTTGCGCTTGATCGCAGCCTTGCCATGTTAAGAGTGGCGCGCGCCAAGCTGCAAAACCTGCCGACCGAGCAAATAGAATTGGTTCAGGGCGATTTTACCAGCCTGCCTTTTGCTGATGATAGTTTTGACACAATCGTGTTTCACCAAGTCTTGCATTTTGCCAGTGACCCAGCGCTTGTTCTGTCAGAAGCGGCCAGAGTGTCGCGGGCCAAGGCGCGCGTTGCGATTGTCGATTTCGCCAGCCATAACCGCGAGGAGTTGCGCGCTCGCCATGCCCACAGTTGGCTGGGTTTCAGCGACAGGCAAATGGCGGCTTTGTTGAAAGAGGCAGGTTTTGCCCCTGCAACATTGCAAACACTGGATGATGGCGAATTGACCGTCAAAATCTGGGTCAGCCAATTGCGTCAATCTGCAAAAACGATCAATCAAACGACAAAGGCACTATAGGCCAGACGATTATGAGCCCGACATTGAACCCCCAAAATGAAGCGCAAACTGCGCAGAACGCGCCGCTTTTTTCCGGCCTTACCGGCGATATTGAGGTGAGCTTTGAATTCTTTCCGCCCAAGAATGAGAAAATGGCCAAGACTTTAGAGGACAGTGTGGCAATGCTAGCGCCCTTTGGTCCGCGCTTCGTCTCTGTCACCTATGGCGCTGGCGGCACAACGCGCACTCGCACGCATGAGCAAGTGGTCAGGATCAACAATGAAACCGGCATTCCAGCAGCAGCGCACCTCACTTGCGTCAATGCAACGCGGGAAGAGGTGGACGCGGTCGCGCGCCATTATTGGGAAAGCGGCATACGGCACATCGTGGCTTTGCGCGGTGATGCGCCTGATGGCGATGGTGGCTATGCCCCGCACCCCGGCGGTTATGCCAATGCGGTAGAGCTGATTGCTGGCCTCAAGAAAGTCGCGGATTTTGAGATTTCCTGCGCTGCCTATCCCGAGGTTCATCCCGACAGCCCCGATGCTCAAGCCGATCTCGACAATCTTAAAGCCAAATTTGACGCAGGCGCGACCCGAGCGATCACCCAGTTCTTTTTTGAGCCCGATTGCTTCTTTCGGTTCCGCGACAATGCGGCCGCCAATGGCATCACTGGCGAAATTGTTCCGGGCATCATGCCTGTTTTGAGCTTTGGCGCGGTCCAGCGCATGTCGAGCCTTTGCGGCACAGCGATCCCCGATTGGATGGCGGGCTTGTTTGACGGGTTGGAGGACCAGCCCGCTGCCCGCCAATTGGTGTCTGCCACGATCACCGCTGAACTCGCTCGCAAGCTTTATGCAGGCGGCGTGCGCAATTTCCATTTCTACACCCTCAATCGGGCAGAGCTAAGCTATGCGATCTGCCATCTGTTGGGGCTGCGTCCTAATGCAGACCCGAAACAGGACCCTGTGGCAAAGGAGACAGCGGCATGAGCGCGCGCAAGGCTTTACAAGCGGCAGCAAGCAAACGCGTTTTGATCTTCGACGGCGCGTTCGGCACGCAGATCCAAAATCGCGGACTGCAAGAGGCGGATTATGCAGGCGAGCTTGGCCTCAAGGCCGATCAAAAGGGCAATAACGATATTCTTGCGCTGACCCGGCCCGATGTCATCAGCGATATTACGCGCGCTTATCTAGACGCTGGCGCTGATGTGATCTCGACCAACACTTTCTCGGCCAATCGCATCAGCCAAGCCGACTATGCCGCCGAAGACCAAGTGGCCGCGATCAATATTGCGAGCGGCAAATTGGCCCGAGCATTGGCGGATGAGTATGAGGCAAAGGACGCCAAAAACGGCATAAAACGCCCGCGCTTTATTGCAGGGGCAATCGGCCCAACCAACAAAACCCTATCGCTCAGCCCCGACGTTGAAGACCCCGGGTTTCGCGAGATAGATTTCGATTTTTTAACCGGCATTTACAAAGAGCAGGCCGCTGCCTTGATCGAGGGTGGGGCCGATTTCATCCTGATCGAGACTGTGTTCGACACGCTCAATTGCAAGGCTGGCATTATGGCTGTGAAGCAGCTTGAGGCAGAGCTTGGCAAAGATATTCCGATCATGATCTCCATGACGCTCACCGATTTGTCGGGCCGCAATTTGTCGGGCCATACGGTTGAGGCGTTTTGGAATGCTGTGCGCCATGCGAACCCTGTCACGATCGGCCTCAATTGCAGCTTTGGCGCGGATCAATTGCGCCCGCATGTGCAATTGCTCTCAGGCATCGCCGATACGCTGATTTTGGCCTATCCCAACGCTGGCCTGCCGAATGAGCTTGGCGAATATGACGAAATGCCCGAAACAACGGCTGAGCTTGTGAAATTGTGGGCCGATAAAGGCCATGTGAACATTCTGGGTGGATGCTGCGGTTCCAGCCCAGCGCATATCGCGGCCATCGCTGATGCAGTAAAAGACGCTGCGCCTCGCGCCGTGCCGGATCACAAGCCGCAAATGCAGCTTGCAGGCCTTGAACCCTTTGTGATTGCTGCCTGATCCATGACCCAAAACTCTTCTGCCAATTTCGTCAATATTGGCGAGCGCACCAATGTCACAGGGTCTGCGCGCTTCAAAAAGCTCATTCTGGCCGATGACTATACAGCTGCGGTCGAGGTCGCTCGCAGCCAAGTCGAAAATGGCGCTCAGATTGTCGATGTGAATATGGATGAAGGCCTGCTCGATGCAGAAGCGGCCATGACCACATTCTTAAAACTGATCGCTGCCGAGCCTGATATCGCCCGCGTTCCAGTGATGATCGATAGCTCTAAATGGAGCGTGATCGAGGCGGGCCTCAAATGCGTTTCGGGCAAGCCCATCGTCAACTCTATCAGCATGAAAGAGGGCGAGGAGCCATTTCTAGAGCAAGCCCGCAAATGCATGGCTTATGGCGCGGCAGTGGTGGTGATGGCCTTTGACGAGACGGGCCAAGCCGACACGAAGACACGCAAGGTAGAGATATGCAAGCGCGCTTATGACTTGCTCACTGGCATTGGTTTTCCGCCAGAGGACATCATTTTCGATGCCAATATCTTTGCGGTTGCGACCGGCATTGAAGAGCATGATCGCTATGGCCTCGACTTTCTCGAAGCGGTTGAAGAGATCAAAGCGGCCTGTCCTTATGCCAAGACCAGCGGCGGGCTTTCCAACCTCTCATTCTCGTTTCGCGGGAATGAGACTGTGCGCCGCGCGATGCACTCTGTGTTCCTCTATCATGCGATCCCCAAGGGGCTCGACATGGCGATCGTCAATGCGGGTCAGCTCGATGTCTATGACACGATTGATCCCGCACTGCGCGAGGCGTGCGAGGATGTAATCCTGATGCGGCCCGTCGCAGGAGAAGAAAGCGCGACAGAGCGGCTTATCGCCATGGCCGAGGGCTTCCGTGGGAAGTCAAAAGAGGATGAGAAAGAGGAGGCTGAATGGCGCGGTTGGGACGTTGAGAAACGGCTGGAACATGCGCTTGTCAAAGGCATTGATGCCCATGTTGTGGGCGATACAGAGCTTGCCCGCGCAGCCATTGCAGAGCGCGGTGGCCGCCCGATTGAGGTGATCGAAGGCCCGCTGATGGACGGGATGAATGTTGTCGGCGATCTGTTTGGCTCGGGCAAAATGTTCCTGCCGCAAGTCGTCAAATCAGCCCGCGTCATGAAGAAAGCTGTGGCCCATCTCATCCCCTTTATCGAGGATGAGAAAGAGGAAGGTGCGCGCGCCAAAGGCACGATCATCATGGCCACGGTGAAAGGCGATGTGCATGATATTGGCAAGAATATCGTCGGCGTGGTTTTGCAATGCAATGGCTATGAAGTGATCGACATGGGCGTGATGGTGCCTTGGCCTGACATCTTGAAGGCAGCGCGCGATAACAATGCTGATATGATCGGCCTATCGGGTCTTATCACCCCCAGCCTTGATGAGATGGTGACCGTCGCTGAGGAAATGCAGGGCGCAAGCATGACCATGCCCTTGCTGATCGGCGGGGCGACCACCAGCAAGGTGCACACTGCGCTGAGGATTGAGCCTGCCTATAAGGGCCCCGTAATCCACGTGCTCGACGCTAGCCGAGCGGTGGGTGTGGCGAGCAAATTGCTGTCCGATACGCAGGCTGAAGGCTTCATCGCCGAAACCGCCAGCGAATACAGCCAATTGCGCGAGGCGCGGGCGGGCAAGGGCGAAAAGCAATTGATGCCTTTGGCAGATGCGCGCGCGAATGGCTTTGCAGCGGATATGGCCGATAAGCCAGCAGCGCCAGCAAAACCGGGCCTACATGTGTTTGACGATTGGTCCTTGGCCGATTTGCGCGAGTGCATCGACTGGACGCCGTTCTTCCGCGCTTGGGAATTGCATGGGACTTATCCCGCCATCCTCACCGATGATGTGGTGGGCGAGGCTGCTCGCAATCTTAAAAAAGACGCCGATGCCATGCTTGAACAAATTGTCGAGGAAGGCTGGCTGACCGCCCGCGGTGTCGCTGG
>CAZTFZ010000042.1:0-12023 GCA_964613105.1 uncultured Porphyrobacter sp.
AGCCTGTTAAACAGCGTTGATTTGCCAGCATTGGTGTATCCGACAAGAGCGATGACTGGCCATGGAGCCCTGCCCCTTCGCGCTCTATGAAGACTGCGGGTTTTGCGCACTTGTTCAAGCTCGCGCCGCAAACGCCCCATGCGCTGGCGGATCATACGCCGATCGGCCTCGATCTGAGTCTCGCCCGGCCCGCCCAAAAAGCCAAAGCCGCCGCGCTGGCGTTCTAAGTGGGTCCAGCTGCGCACCAATCGGCTTTGCTGGTAGTCAAGATGAGCAAGTTCAACCTGTAAGCGACCCTCTGCCGTAGCCGCCCGCTCACCAAAAATTTCAAGTATAAGCCCGGTTCTGTCGATCACCTTAAGGCCAAGCTTCTCCTCAAGATTGCGCTGCTGAATGGGGCTAAGCGCGCCATCGACAATGATCAGTTCAGCGTCATATTGAGCGCAGGCCACTTTGAGATTGTCGACCTGACCGCCGCCAAACAGGGTTCCCGGTCTAACCGTGCGGACGGGAATAATCACGCTATGCGCTGCAATTATGCCGATTGCGAGCGCCAGCCCCTCCGCCTCAGCAAGCCTTGCTTTGGCATCCAAATCATAGCGCTGTGTGCGGATATCGGGGCAAGCGATTATGGCACGCGCACCGCGCGTTACCTCGCCCGCAGCGGTCTCATCAAAGCTCAGCTGTTGTCGCCTTCCAAGTCTTCGGTGAGGTCCACATTGGTCGCTGGCTGAATGGTGGAGACAGCGTGCTTATAAGCCAATTGCACAAAGCCTTCGCGTTCCAGCATGACTGAAAACAAGTCATAAGAGGCGATGCGGCCTTGCAGCATCACACCATTGACTAGGAACATGGTGACTTGCGCCTCTGCCTCGGCAACACGGCTGAGGAACACATCCTGCAACAAGCGATGCTTAGACCCAGTCCCTTGGCGACCAAATTGCTCTGCATCGACGGGCGAACCGGGCATGATTGTCGATACTGCATGTTTGTAGACGAGTTGAGACTGGCCATCGCGGCGAAGCAGAATGGAAAAATTGTCAAACCATGTGACGATACCTTGCAGCTTTACGCCTTTGACAAGGAACATTGTGACAGGGGTTTTGTTCTTCCGCAGAAGATTGAGGAATGCGTCTTGTAGGCTTGGCTCTTTACCCTGCTTTCCGGTCGGCATGTGTTGATCATCCAAAACGACGGTGCGCGGACGCGCAGTTAGGGTTCCATCAGAGCTCATTTTGCATTTCCTTTTTTGTATTGGCGTTCGCTTTTGCGAATCGCAATCTGGAAAACTAGCAAGCGCGCCTGCTGATTCTCCGTTTGGTATCAGGGGTCTAACCTCGACCTCATATTATAGTATGAGCAATCGTCATTTTGGTAAAGCCACTGTTTGCGCTTTGCCGAACTCTAGGCCTATTTCTCGCTATTTTTGCGATCAGCCATTCCAAGCAGTTTGAGCTTTCTGTGCAGAGCAGATCGTTCCATGCCAATAAAGCTCGCGGTTTTGGAGATATTGCCAGAAAACCGCCGAATTTGAACGGTGAGATACTCTCGTTCAAAGCTCTCGCGCGCTTCACGCAAAGGAGCTCCCATCAGGGCCGTAACGCCGCTGCCGCCCCCCAATTTTCCGCCTGTGATCTCGCCAGACAGCATCTCTGTCTCGATGGTAGTCAATTGGTCGCGTGGAGTAAGGATAATCGTCCGCTCAACGACATTGCGCAATTGGCGTACATTGCCGGGCCAATCATAGGCCTGCAATGCTGCCATGGCGTCCTCGTTAACGGTAGGAGCAGGCAGCCCTTGTTCGGCCGCGAATTGGGCAAAGAAATGCTCGGCCAGATTGGGAATGTCATCGCGCCGCTCTGCCAATGAAGGGACGGTCAATGGAACCACATTGAGCCGGTAGAACAGGTCCTCGCGAAACCGCTTTTCCTCCATCTCTTTCTGCAGATCACGCGATGTGGATGAGACGACCCGCACATCGACGCCCACTTGGCGCGAACCGCCCACTCGCACAAAGCTCTGCTCTGTCAAAACGCGCAAAATCCGCGCTTGGGTGGACAATGGCATGTCCGCGACTTCATCAAGGTAAAGCGTTCCTCCATCAGCCGTCTCCAGCAGACCGGGGCGCACAAGCTTGCCCTCGCTTTCCTCGCCGAACAATTCTTGCTCGAAACGCTCTGGAGTGATCCGCGCCGAATTGACGATGACAAATGCGTTGTCAGCGCGCGGGCTCCATGCGTGCAAAATGCGCGCTGCAATCTCTTTGCCTGCGCCTGCTGGTCCGTTGATGAGCACTCGGCTGCCGGTATTCGCTACTCGTTTTAAAGTCGCCCGAACCTGAGTGATCGCAGCAGAATTTCCGGTAAATTCCGCGCTGTTTACAGACGAATCTTTAAGCCGAGTGTTTTCACGCCGCAACCTCTCTGTTTCCGTAGCGCGGGCCACAAGGTGGAGCAAACGCTCTGCCTCAAATGGCTTTTCGATAAAGTCCAGCGCGCCCCTGCTGACCGCAGAAACCGCCGTGTCGATGTTGCCATGTCCTGAGAATATGACGACAGGCAATTGCGGCTCGCGTTCTTTGATCTCGTCGAGCACTTCAAGCCCATCCATCGGGCTGCCGTGAAGCCATACATCGAGCAGAACGACACTGGGCCGCTTTTCATCAATCGCAGCCAATGCGCTGGTGCTGTCTCCAGCGGTGCGACAAGCATAGCCCTCATCGCTTAAAACGCCGGACACGAGCTCACGAATATCGCGCTCATCATCAACAATCAGAATATCGAGGGCGGCCATAATCTAGTCAATTTCCTTGGGGTCACGAGAGAAACGCAGCGTCACACGCGTGCCGCTTTCATCAGAGCCGTCTTCATGGGGCGCAAAGATGATTTCGCCGCCGTGCTCTTCAACAATCTTTTTGACGATCGCTAGACCAAGGCCAGTGCCTTTCTCGCGGGTCGTCACATAGGGCTCCACGATCCTTTCGGGATCGCCCGGCAAACCGATGCCGTTATCATCAATCACAATTTCGACATTTTCTGAGTCGGATTTAAGTGTGACACTCACAGCGCCAGCAAAGCCGTCCTTCGTGGTTTTTGATTTCGCTTCGATGGCCTCCACCGCATTTTTAAGGACATTGGTGACGGCTTGTCCCAATTGGTGGCGGTCGCATGATAGCGGCGCTCGCTCGCCCTGATCGCTGGTCACTTTGAACTCTATTTGAGGGTGAGCGACCTCTTGCAAAAACACCGATTGCCGAACCAGATCGAGAGCATCCTCGGGCCGGAAAACGGGCTTAGGCAAGCGCGCAAAGGACGAAAACTCGTCAACCATTGTTCGCAATTCGCCGACCTGCCTGACAATGGTGCTGGTCAGCTCGTCAAACAGGTCGCCATCTTGCTCAATCTGTTTGCGGTAACGTCGCGAGAGCCGTTCTGTCGCAAGCTGGATCGGCGTCAATGGGTTCTTGATTTCATGGGCAACGCGGCGGGCCACGTCTGACCAAGCAGCTTGGCGTTGGTCGAGCAATTGGCGGGTGATATCCTCAAAGGTGATGACATAGCCCCCGCGTTCTTGCGAGATAGTAACGGCCAGCGTTAGCAGCTCGCCGCTTTTGGCATAGCTGATGATGGATTGCGGACGGTCAGCCTCGATCATACCGTCAATCTGCGGAGCGAGCTTTTCGAGGGTTGCTTCGCCGGGCACAGGTGCTGCATCTTGATCAACCAGCAAGGCTTGCGCAGGGCCATTCATAAGCAGAATGCGGCGATCTGCATCGGTGGATATAATCCCAGCGCTAACCGATTCTAGCACAGCCTCGATAAAGCCGCGCCGTTCCTCAATCTGCTTGTTAGCCGTGACCAAATCGTCGGTCTGCTTTTCGATTTGCTCGGTCATTCGGTTGAAGGCGCGATTGAGCATACCAATCTCGTCTCCGCCCGTTCGCCCTGATACACGCGCTGCGAAATTGCCCTGCCCTACGCTGCGTGCTGCGCTGACGAGGTCTGTTAGCGGCTCGATCTGCCGATCAGCAAGCCTCAACGCAAACCAGACCGCCAGTCCGACCAAAGCAAGGCTCACAAAGAAAAGCGCAAGGTTGAACCGCAATTGCAAGGCGCGCGCCCTTTGGGTCAAAACAGCATAGGCAGATGATATTTGCTTCGCGCTTTCCCAGCTTTGAAAGGACGCGGCTTCTGAACTGCGCGCATTATAGAGATAGATGCCGCTCTCGCGATCAATCGGAGCGACTGCTTCAATCCGCGCTGGTCCTCCCCTCACCGCGACACTTTCGCCCTCAGCTAAACTCACCAGCGATTCTTGCGCAAAGCCTGTCGGTTCATTCCCTTCGCTAAGGCCATAGGCAAAAGCGGTCCGCAATGTGCCATCGGGTAGAGCCTGCAATATCGCGCTTTCGGTCACATCGCGCGGCTCTGCTTGGTAGCGATAGAGGCTTGGCCAAGCCTCGCTGGTTAGGGTTTCGCGCTCAAGGTAAAAGCGGAAATCCCCTGCCATGGCGATGGTGTGCTGGGCCACATCGAGCTGATTTTCCTCGTAATAGCTCTCTGCCAATTGGTTGGCGTTTTCCATCAGTCCGCGTGAATTATCGGAAAACCAGAAATCCACGCCCGATTGGAACAGGAAGGCCGCAAATCCTGCCACCAACAGCGTTGGAACCGCAGCAACAAGAGAGAAGAAGAACACCAATCTGACATGCAGCCTTGCGGTGCTGCCTGCCGCTCTGCGCAAAGCCAATCTGCGGCCCAAGAGAACCAGCAATGCCATTGCGGGGATAAGAGTCCCAATCAAGAGACCGGCGACTTGGCGCGAAGGCAAAAGTTGCCCATCGGGCGGAGCGTTGGAAAAGGCGAAATAGGTGCTGGCCACCATCGCCAGAAAGCCGAGCGCGCAAGCGATCTCAACCCATAGGAAAAATCCTGGCCGCCGTGAGCTTGCAATGAACTTTCGCACCCAGCGGGGCGTATCATTCAAGCGATTTTCTGCATGAGAAGCCATCGTTGCACCATAACAACGGACTGTGGCATTTTTGCAAGGCCTATCTGCAAATTTCTCGGTGAATTGAGCCTTAGTTCCGTCCGTTGAAGGCTTCTGCCCTTATTTCGAGCTCGCCCAAGCGCTTGCGCAAAGTGTTGCGGTTAATCCCCAATAGCTGCGCCGCACGCACTTGATTGCCCTCTGTCTCGCGCAAGGCATGCTCGAAAAGGGGCTTTTCAAAGGCCGCTAAAGAACTGTGATACAAAGTCCCAAACGGTACATTTGCCTCTTTCAGCCAACCCGCGAGAGCACCCTGATAGCCTGCGGCATTTTTGGCCGCGCTGTCGGTTTCGCTTTTGGGCAAAGCGTCGGCAACCAGCGCCGCGTCTATCACATCATCGCGGGCTAGCAGAGCAAGACGCAGCGCGACATTACGCAGCTCTCGGACATTACCGCGCCATGGCCTTTTTTCGAGCAGAGCAATTGCCTCTTCATCGATTTTGTGGGCCGGCAAACCTTCTTTTTCCGCTTGCACAAGGAAGTTTCGGACCAATGCGCCAATATCGTCGCGCCGATCGCGCAAAGGCGGCAATTCAATAGGCACGACATTGAGCCTGTAATATAGATCCTCGCGGAAGCTGCCCGCTTCGATCATTGGCTCAAGCGCTCGATTGGTCGCGGCAACAATGCGAACATTGACGGCGATTTCTTGCCGCCCACCAACGCGGCGAATGCGGCCAGACTGGAGGGCTCTTAACAGCCGCGTCTGGGCTTCTGCTGGCATGTCGCCAATCTCGTCCAAGAATAATGTGCCGCCGTGGGCTTGCTCAAACTTGCCTAGCGATTGGCTGACGGCTCCTGTGAAAGCGCCCTTTTCGTGGCCAAACAGCTCGCTTTCGATGAGATCATGCGGGATTGCGGCTGTGTTAACCGCCACAAAAGGACCGGTTTTGCGCGCGCCTAGCTCGTGAATGGCTTCGGCCACCAATTCCTTGCCTGTGCCAGATTCGC
The DNA here is from genome assembly GCA_964613105.1 of uncultured Porphyrobacter sp. Taxonomy (GTDB): domain Bacteria; phylum Pseudomonadota; class Alphaproteobacteria; order Sphingomonadales; family Sphingomonadaceae; genus Erythrobacter. Next base: position 6,001 of record CAZTFZ010000042.1, read on the forward strand.
CAGTAATCAAAACAGTCAGATCATTGCTCATAACCCGAGTGATCATCCGGTAAACGCCCTGCATAGCTTGACTGCGCCCAACAAACGGCAGCCCTTCTTGCGAGGCCTCTTCAAGGGCAGGTGCAGCGCCTGCCTCACTGCGCGATTGGCTTAGGTTTTGACCTGCCGCGTGCGCTGTCGCTTGCCTTACTGCTCGGGTCAGTTCGTCAAGGTCGAACGGTTTGGGGAAGTATTCAAACGCAGCAGTCTCGCTTGCCCGCACCGCTGTATCGAGCGTATTTTGAGCCGACAGAACGATGATCGGCATAGTAGGAGCCGTGCTGCGAACCGCAGAGATAGTCTCCAAGCCGTCGCCATCTTCGAGCATAATGTCCGTTAGCATGACATCAAATTGCTGCGCGCCGAGCAATTCATCGCGCTCTGCAATGCTTGCGCAATTGGTGGTCTCAAAGCCCTCTTCAGACAAGGCGGCTGTGATGACTGTTGAGATGCCTTTGTCGTCTTCGACTAGCAATACGGTCGGTTTCATGCGCTTACGCCGCTTGTAGCCACATTGCTGTCATCGCCATCATTTTGACCATAGTCCTTGGGAACGACTGACAAGTTGATCCTAAATGTCGTGGTCATACTGGACGGATCACGATCGTGGACGATCCTTCCGCCCATATCGCGCACCAGCTTGCGCACCAAAGCAAGGCCAAGCCCTTGGCCGTGGGTTTTCCCGCTGACAAAGGGCTCAAACACATGGTCGCGCAATTCAGCAGGAATGCCTGGGCCGTTGTCGATGACTGCGATCTCAATCGGCAAATGGGTCGATTTGCCCAATCTAAGCGCGCTAAATCTTAAGCCGCTTACATATCGTGTGCGAACAGTGATTTGCGCGTCGTCAAGGCCAATGCTCGCATCGCTGGCATTGGTCAGAAGGTTGATCATCACTTGTTCCAAGCCCGGCTGATCGGCCAAAACAGGCGGCAATGATGGATCAAATTCCTCTTTCAAGAATGCAGCATCAGGTCGCGCAGCGCGAACCGTTGCCATGGCGTTGCGAATGGCTTCATGAAGGTTGCACGGCCCGATATTGCCACTAGGCCGGCTTCCCAATTGCTGCATGCGGTCAATCAGCTCTGCGATGCGGTCAGCCTCGCCAGTGATCATTTGCGTCAAGGATTTGTCGCTCTCGCTAATCCGGCGAGAGAGCAATTGGCTCGCCCCGCGAATGGCCGAGAGTGGGTTTTTGATTTCATGAGCGAGCACAGCAGGGGCTCGCAATTCAGCTTGGTCTTCGACTTGAACCGTATCTTGCCCTGCATCCGACAGCGTTATGACGCGCCAGCCAGGGTGGGTCGTGACTGCAGAAGACGTGGCATTTATAACGTATTCCTTGCCCCTTGCGGTAACATCAATGCCGCGAGCAATCATCCTCTCGTCGCCATTGGCAAGGCTGGTGCGCACGCGTTCATCTTTGATTGCGATTGCATCGCTGAGGTCTTTGCCGATCAACCGCCGCGCGCTTGCACCAAGCATGTCTTCAGCCGCCGGGTTGGCATTTGCAATGACGTTGTTTTCATCAATCACCAGCAGAGCAAAAATCAGCCCGTTCAGCTGGGTCTGCGCATCGGGCATGGCATCGCATTTTGCGTCCGCTCTTGGCTTCGCCGTCAAAGCGTTCTTGCCAGAAATTGCACCTCTAGCTTCAGTCGCCGGAGCCTGCCTGTTCATGCCGCCCGCCGACGTAGGAACGGTGTGTAAAAGCGTTCTATCTCGCCCAGCACTTGGGCCGGATCATCGATGAAATTGGCCTTGTTGCGGAACTCAGCCGAGCCATGCATACCCTTGGTATACCATCCGATATGCTTGCGAGCGATTTTGGTGCCAACCTCGCTGCCGTAATGATCCAGCATGGCGTTATAGTGCTCTACCAGCACATCGTATTGCTCATCAAAGCTTGGCGTCTCCAGCACCTCGCCAGTTTGCCACCAGTGCATAATCTGGCCAAGCAGCCATGGTTTCCCATAGGCCCCCCGCCCAATCATAATGCCGTCAGCGCCCGATTGCTCCAGAGCCTTGGCGGCATCTGCAATGGTGCAGATATCGCCATTGGCAATCACCGGAATGGAAACCGCGTCTTTGACCGAGCGGATGAAGGACCAATCGGCCTCGCCTTTGTACATTTGGCAGCGTGTGCGGCCATGAACTGTGATCATTTTCACGCCCAAATCTTCGGCAATCTTCGCTAGTTCTGGCGCATTGAGCGATGCATGATCCCAACCCATCCGCATTTTGACGGTCACTGGCACATCAACTGCTTTGACCGTTGCCTCCATCAGCTTTGCAGCGAGCGGCACTTCGCGCATCAATGCGCTGCCAGCAAGACCATTGACGACTTTGCGCACCGGACAGCCAAAATTGATGTCAATAATGGCTGCGCCGCGATCCTCGTTAAGCTTGGCGGCTTCCCCCATGCTTACTGGGTCACAGCCGACGAGCTGCATCGACACAGGATCTTCAATCGGGGCCCAAGCCGCCTTTTGCAAAGACTGGCGCGTTTCCCGAATGGCCGCTTGGCTGGCGATCATCTCAGTAACGTTAAGGCCAGAACCATATCGCCGCACAAGCGAGCGAAACGGCATGTCTGTAACGCCCGTCATGGGCGCCAGAACGACAGGCGTATCGATGATGACAGGCCCGACTTTAATCGGGCGTGGGGCGCAGGGAGGATTGGGCATTGTGCTCATAATTCGAAAATTGCCTAAATATTGGGCGCTTATTTATTGGGCAGGCACTTAGTGGATTGCAGGGCGGTGAGCAAGCCGCTAGCGCCAGCGGCAAGATGTCTAGCGCTTCTCCGCCCCTCCCATTCTCAGCGATCATCGTGGCTGCCGGAAAGGGCTTGCGCGCTGGACAGCCCCTTCCCAAGCAGTTTGCGCAGTGGAAAGGCAAGCCCGTCCTCAGCCATTCGCTGGAGAGTCTGGCCGAGGCTGGCGCACGCAATGTTGTCGTGGCGATACCAGATGGCGCGCAGGAGCATGCGAACGCTGCTGTTGCCGGTATTGACGGCGTGCATCTGGTGACAGGCGGCGCAACTAGGCAGGCCTCTGTTTTGGCCGCTTTAGAAGCGCTTTCAAGCCTTGAGCCCGATTGCGAGCGGGTGTTGATCCACGATGCGGCGCGGCCATGCTTACCGCAATCGGTTGTCGAACGAGTATTGGCGGCTTTGGACAAGCACGAGGGCGCGATCCCTGCCCTGCCCGTGGTGGATAGTCTCGCTGTTGAGGAAGCCGGGGCCATGGCTGGCGCTGCGGATAGGGACAGTCTTCGCCGCGTTCAAACACCCCAAGGCTTTCGCTTTGCTGATATTCTAAGCGCACATCGCGAGGCGCGCAGCAAAGGCTATTCAGAGGCAGGTGACGACGCTCAGGTTCTTAAAATGGCCGGTAAGAAAATCGCCTTGGTCGAGGGCGATGAGGCGCTCAAAAAACTCACCTTTCAAGAGGATTTCATGGTTCAAAATCAAGCTCAGGCGCAAGTGCGAACAGGCATGGGTTTTGATGTTCATCGCCTCGAAGCGGGGCAAGAATTGTGGCTGGGCGGCCTAAAGATAGATCACGACAGGGGGCTTGCTGGGCATAGCGATGCTGATGTTGCCTTGCATGCCTTGGTTGACGCTGTGCTGGGAGCGATTGGAGAGGGCGATATTGGCACGCATTTCCCTCCGAGTGATGAGCAATGGCGCGGCGCTGCATCGTCTCAATTTTTGAAACATGCTGCTCAATTGGCGCGCGATGCTGGCTATCGGATTGGCAATGTTGACCTAACGATCATCTGTGAGGCTCCTAAGATTGGCCCGCACCGCCCCAAAATGCGTGAGATCATTGCTGGCTTGCTGGGCGTTGACTTGAGCCAAGTGAGCGTGAAAGCTACGACGACAGAACGGCTCGGGCTAACCGGACGCGGTGAGGGCATTGCCGCACAAGCAATTGCGACCATGATTTGTGAAGGATGATATCCATGAAAAATAGTCTTTTACGCGGGTTAGGAGTGTGTTTGGCAGCGATCAGCACCTTGTCACATAGCGCGGCTTTTGCCCAAGATTGCATTCCGCAAGAGGACGTTCGCGACGGTATCATCTATGTAATGCCTTTGGCGCTTGATGCAGCACAGACCAAATGCGGTGATACGCTGGCTGCTGATGGGTTTTTGCTTGGGAATAGCGCAGATTTTAAGGCGCGCTTTTCCACACAGCAGGATAGCGCTTGGCCCGGGGCCTTGCGCTTGATCAGCGCCTTTGCCGAAAGAGGCCGCGCGCCGGGTGGCAATCGCAATTCTGATTTTGCCGACATGTTCACCAGCCTGCCAGAAGACGCAATCCGCCCCTTTGTTGATGCCATTGTGCTTCAAGAAATTGCCAAGGTTATTCCACTCAAAGAATGCGTCAATATTGAGCGGGGATTGGCTCTGATGGAGCCAATGCCAGCTGAAAACATCGGCAATCTGGCTGCTTTCTTGTTCGAGATGTCGGGTGTCAAAAACCCTGATATCTGCCCTTATGATCCTTCTTAGAGATTGAACGCCAAGGCTATGAGCAAAACGAATGACAGTCTTTTGCCGCCAGAGCTTACGGCTTTGGCGCAGCGAGTGGTGGATGAAAATCGTGCAATCGGGCGTAAGATCGCGCTAGCAGAAAGCTGCACGGGCGGCCTTGTAGCGGCAGCTCTCACCGAAATCGACGGATCTTCGGCGGTGCTTGATCGCGGTTATGTCACCTATTCCAACGAAGCGAAGATGGAATGCCTCGATGTTGCGAGCGACATTATCGAGACCTTTGGCGCTGTTTCAATTGCTTGCGCTTGGGCCATGGCCAAAGGCGCTCTCACCCACAGCAATGCCGACATTGCGGTCGCGATTAGCGGGGTTGCGGGACCGGGCGGAGGTACGGACCTAAAGCCGGTTGGAACAGTCGTCTTTGCGCGGGTCGAAACGGGCGAGGACGGTGAGCCTGAAGGCGAGCTAGAGCGTTTCGAGGATAAGGGGCGCGCAGGCGTTCGCTATGATGCGGCAATGACGGCGCTTAACCTGCTTTTACCGCGCGATTAGCAGGCAAAGGCCAACGCCCTAGCCTGTATTTTCTTGCCCATATAAAGCATCCGCCCTCGCCTCAAAAGCGGTCACCATCTTGCGGAATGCGCGGTCGAAATATTGCCCGGCCAAAGCCTCAAACATGCGGTTGTTAAAGGTGAACTGAACCGCGAAATCAATCTCGCATCCGCCATCATCAGTGGGCTTGAACGTCCAATTGTTATCGAGATCGCGCAAAGGCCCATCAAGGTAAAGCACATCAAGGTTTGTCGGGCGTTGCTTACTGACCTTAGAGGTGAATTTCTCGCGGATGGCTTTGAAGCCGACCAGCATATCGGCGACCATTTCGCTATCATTGTCGGACCGCACCCTAGTCGCAATGACCCATGGCAGAAACTCGCTATAGCGGCCCACATCAGCGACCAGATCAAACATCTGCTCGCAGCTATAAGGTAGCCGGCGGGTTTCGCGAATGCCGGGCATTAGCGTGTCTTTTTTGAGCCTGTTTGCTTTGCAAATTGGGCCTCACGCGCAGCGCGCATCTCTGCAAAATCATCGCCAGCGTGATAGCTTGAACGGGTGAGCGGACTTGCCGCTACTTGCAAAAACCCCTTGGCGCGAGCGATTGAACCAAAAGCGGCAAAGCCCTTTGGCGGGACAAAATCCTCAACCTTTGCATGTTTTGGCGTTGGTTGCAGATACTGGCCCATGGTGATGAAATCCACGTCAGCGCTGCGCATATCATCCATAACTTGATGGACCTCTAGGCGCTGTTCTCCAAGGCCGAGCATAATCCCCGACTTCGTAAAGATCATCGGATCATGCGCTTTCACCTCTTCGAGTAAGCGCAGCGAGGCATAATAACGAGCGCCCGGACGAATGGTTGGGTAAAGACGTGGCACCGTTTCGAGGTTGTGGTTGTAAACATCAGGACCGGCTGCACAAAT
>CAZTFZ010000043.1:0-8240 GCA_964613105.1 uncultured Porphyrobacter sp.
AACGCCGCAATACCAGTGATTGCGCGGCCCAAAATCAGCGCATGAACATCGGCAGTGCCTTCATAGGTGTTGACCGTCTCAAGGTTCATCATGTGGCGCATCACTTGATATTCGCCGCTAATGCCATTGCCGCCATGCATATCGCGGGCATTGCGAGCGATGGTCAGCGCTTTGCCAACATTGTTGCGTTTGACGATAGAGATCATTTCGGGCGCGAATTGCCCTTCGTCCATCAAACGCCCAACGCGAAGGCTGGCTTGCAGCCCCAAGGCGATCTCACTCATCGCGTCAGAAAGCTTCATCTGATAGAGCTGTTTAGAAGCGAGCGGCACACCAAATTGCTCTCGATCAAGCCCATATTGCCGCGCTGCATCAAGGCAGAACTCGGCTGCCCCCATGCTGCCCCAACTAATGCCATAACGCGCACGGTTAAGACAGCCAAACGGCCCCTTAAGGCCTTGGACATCGGGCAGCAAAGCCTCTGCGCCAAGCTTCACATCATCCATCATGATCATGCCAGTGGTGCTGGCGCGAAGGGACAATTTGCCTTCAATTTTTGGCGCGGACAGTCCCGCCATGCCCTTTTCCAGCACGAACCCTCTGATTGCGCCGCCATGCGCCTCGCTCTTGGCCCAAACCACAAAGACATCGGCAAAGGGAGCGTTGGAGATCCATGTTTTGGAGCCTGTGATGCGAAAGCCATCCCCATCTTGGCGGGCAATGGTTTTCATGCCTTGCGGGTCAGAGCCTGCATCGGGTTCGGTGAGGCCAAAGCAACCGATTAGGTCGCCCGAAGCCAATCCGGGCAGATATTTTTGGCGCTGTTCTTCAGAGCCATAGGCATGGATCGGATACATGACGAGGCTGGATTGTACGCTCGCCATAGAGCGGTATCCGCTGTCCACTCGCTCAATCTCGCGCGCGATCAGGCCATAAGCGACATAGCCTGCACCAGCGCCGCCATATTGCTCTGGAATGGTCGCGCCAAGCAAGCCTGCTTTGCCCATCAGCGGGAAGAGTTCGGGCGCGTCAATTTCCTCGGCAAAGCCTGCAATAACGCGCGGTTGCAGCTCGCTTTGCGCAAAGCCATGGGCGGCATCGCGCACCATGCGTTCTTCTTCGCTCAACTGGCCTTCCAAATGGAAAGGATCATCCCAAGAGAAGGGGACCATGCCGCTCATGTTGCAGGCCTATTGGCAACGAGGGTCTCGACAACGCTTGGGTCCGCCAGCGTAGAGGTGTCGCCCAAGCTGCCGAGATCATTTTCGGCAATCTTGCGCAAAATGCGGCGCATAATCTTGCCGCTGCGTGTTTTTGGCAGGCCGGGCGCAAATTGCAGCACATCGGGCGTTGCAATTGGACCGATTTCTGTGCGCACCCATTTGACCAATTCGGCGCGCAATTCCTCGCTATCATCCACGCCGACATTGGTGGTAACATAAGCGTAAATGCCTTGGCCCTTAATGTCATGCGGCATGCCCACGACAGCAGCCTCCGCAACCTTGGGATGAAGCACCAGCGCACTTTCAACCTCGGCTGTGCCCATGCGGTGGCCAGAGACATTGATCACATCGTCAATCCGGCCTGTGATCCAATAATAGCCATCTTCATCGCGGCGGCAGCCGTCGCCGGTAAAATAGAGACCCGGATATTGGCTGAAATAGGTGTCGAAAAAGCGTTTGTCATCGCCATAGACCGTGCGCATTTGGCCCGGCCAACTGTCTGTTATGACGAGCGCGCCCTCGGCTGCTCCTTCAAGCACTGTTCCCTTTTCTGGGTCGAGCAATTGCGGTTTTACGCCAAACATCGGCTTCGATGCGCTGCCGGGCTTTAGCGGGGTTGCGCCGGGCAAAGGCGTGATCATCGCAGCGCCTGTTTCTGTTTGCCACCAGGTATCGACAATCGGGCACCGTTCCTCGCCAACGACGGTGTAATACCAATTCCAAGCCTCTGGATTGATCGGCTCGCCGACTGTGCCAAGCAGCCTTAGCGAGCTGCGAGAGGTCGCGGTGACGAACCCATCACCCTCGCGCATGAGCGCTCTTAAAGCGGTGGGTGCAGCATAGAATATCTCGACCTTGTGCTTGTCGATGATCTGCCAAAAGCGCGAGTGATCGGGGAAATTGGGCACGCCTTCAAACATCACGGTCGTCGCGCCGTTCATCAGCGGGCCGTAGACAACATAGCTGTGGCCAGTGACCCAGCCGACATCCGCCGCGCACCAGTAAATCGCGCCTTGCTCACCCTGCTTAGGCTTATAATCGAACACATATTCATGCGTCATTGAGGCCCAGACGCTGTAGCCGCCCGTTGTGTGGAGCACGCCCTTGGGCTTGCCGGTCGAACCTGAGGTATAGAGGATGAAGAGCGGGTCTTCGGCGTCCATAACCTCAGGCTGGCAGTCGCTGTCTTGTCCTGCGACTGCGGCCTTCCAAGTGACATCGCGCCCTGCAAGCATGGGCACATCAGCGCCAGTGTGTTCGAGCATGATGACCGTTTTAACGTCGGCTTTATCGCAAGCGGCATCGACATTGGCTTTTAGCGGAATGGTTTTGCCCCCGCGAAGGCCTTGGTCAGCGGTGAGAACAATGGTCGATTGGCAATCGGTGATCCGGCCCGCCAATGCCTCTGGCGAGAACCCTGCAAAGACAATCGAGTGAATGGCGCCGATGCGCGCGCAGGCCAGCATAGCAATCGCTGCTTCTGGCACCATTGGCAGATAGATCGTTACCCGGTCGCCCTTTTGAACGCCCTGCGCTTTTAGAGCATTGGCGAAGCGGCAAACCTGTGCGTGCAATTCCCGGTAGGTTAGCGTGCGGCCGTCATGGGTTGGATCATCCGGCTCCCAGATAATCGCCGGAATATCGCCGCGGCTTTCCAAATGCCGATCGAGACAATTGGCGGCTAGGTTGAGTTCGCCGCCTTCAAACCAGCGGATATGAAAATCGTCTGCGTTGTAAGAGGTGTCTTTGACTGTGTGAAAGGGCGTAATCCAATCGAGCCTTTGCGCTTCCTCGCGCCAAAAGCCGTCGACATCCTCGACAGATTGGCGATATTTTGCCGCATAGGTTTCTGCATCGATCAAGGCGTTGCTCGCCCATTTTTCTGGCACAGCGATTGTTTTGCCGCTCATTGTTTGGCCGCTTACTGGCCTCTCCTTTGAATGTATCTTTGGCGACAAGGTTAGGCAAAGCTGGCCGGAGTTTCCAGCTGTTTTAAGCCAGCGCTATCGAACGGGCGCTCTTAAACAAGCTCAGACTTCTCAAACGGCCTATTCGACATTGCCAAAAGCGGCGGCAAAGCCTTCAGTATCGTCAGCGGCAAGATAGCCTGCTTGCTCGACCCATTTGTCGCGTCTTATGCGCCCTGAAAAGCGCCCCAATTGCGGGTCGATGCGGTCAATATCAGCCTCGCTCCATGCCGCGATTTGCGCGAAAGAGGTTACGCCAAGTTCGCCCAATAGCCCGGCCAATTTCTTGCCCAATCCCTTGATGCGGGTGAGGTCGTCTCCGCCGGATGTATTTGGAGCCGCGTTAGCTGTTTTGGTGGCGGAGGCCGCAGCGCCAGCGATAACAGGGGCCTTTGCTGTATCTGCGCCCACGTCATCAAGCGTTTGGGCCGCAGGCGCGCTGTCGATCAGCGCTTGATTGCGCGCAGCAGGCTTTGCCCCTTCATCCAAGACATCGGTCTGCTCGCCCGTCACACGGGTCTTGCGAGATGCGCTAAAGACGTACCAAGCAATCACAAGGCCGATGAGAACAGCCAGCACAATGAGTGGCCAATTGGCTTCAATCAATTCCATCATAACTCTTCTTCTCGCCCTCGATTTGGTTTCTGATGAGCAGATGAGGCCTCGCTGTCCGGCCCCACCTCGTCTTGCGGCATCACATTGCCCCATTTGAGCCAGCCAATGCCTAGCCCTGTCGCATAAGCGACCAACAAAACAACGATCAATTCAAACCATATAGCCATGCTAGCGCGGTCCCGGCGTATCAACAGGGGTTGGCACAATAGGCTCGGTCGCGAGAACCGAAAACTCGATCCGGCGATTGGCGGGATCAGCCTCGTTGAGCCCTTCGACCGGCTCGCTCGATCCGACACCGCGCGCTCGCAATCCATCGCGCGGAATGCCGCGCTTGATCAGGCCGTCGCGCACCGCAATGGCCCTTGCTTGGCTTAAGGATAGGTTGCCGGGTTTTGTGCCCAAATTATCGGTATGACCTGTGATCGCAATGATCGAGCCGAGGCATGGGCGCAAGGCAGCGGCCACTTCATCGAGCAGAACTTGGCTCGGCTCTGCTATGACAGAAGAACCGCCATCAAATCGGATGGTGCGGGTGCGCAGCAGGCCCTCTACATCGTCTTGGCAATGGCGAGTGCTGAATTGCTCCTCGCCCGCTTCTGCCATCATCGTTCCATCGGCCCAAGAGACGCCGCCAACGCCCGGCAATGCGGCGACCCTTTGGGCGACATCAGCGCGGGTTTGCTCGTCCAAATCATCGCCGCCTGACAATTGCGGATGACGCGTTGGTGAGCCGAAGCGATTGATGAATTGCGCGGTTACGCCTGTGCCGCTGGCGCCGCCGCCACCGGCGTCTTTGATTGCGGCTTGCGCTAGTGGTGCGACGCTCACGGCAAATTGTGCGCCATAACTCGACCCAGAGACATAGCCGATTGTAGCGACGATGACGCCGCCGGCAAACATGGCAAGGGAAGGGCGAATGTTCATAGGCTATGCCTGTTAAACACCTGTGCGCCTTTGCGATAGGGCGCAGCACCAAAATTTTGCCAGCACGCTGCAAGCTGCAACTCGCATGCTTTTAAGCCAGTCTTAGCCGCCGCTTTGCGCGGCGTCTTCGCTATGGCTTTCAGCGGCCTTCACAAGCTGGATAAATTCCTGCCGCCAGAAATCGCGGGGGTTTCCAGCCATATCGGCAATGTCATCATAAGCGAAGGAGCCCATCAAATTATCGCCGCGCAATTTCTGTCCGAATGCAGCGACTGCGCTGGCAAAAGCGAAATCGCCGCGTGGTTTGCGGCTTGTCGAAAGCGCGGACGCAGGCAGTGTGTATTCGATCAGCTTAGACGTATCGCCGCCCGGAGCCTTGTAGCGCAATTTGATATGAGCCGCTTCTGCCGACAATTGCACCGCGCGCGATTGCGGCGTGGTTTCATAGCGGCGATTGCCGATCCAGCCTTTCGCGCCTGTTGGCACAACTTCATAGAGTGCGGTAACTTGGTGGCCAGCGCCAATATCACCTGCATCGACGGCATCATTGTTGAAATCTTCCTCGCGCAAAATCCGGTTTTCATAACCGATCAGGCGGTATTGACTGACCACGGCGGGGTTAAACTCCACTTGGATTTTCACGTCTTTGGCAATGGTGAAAAGCGTTGCGCCCATCTCATCGCCCAGCACTTTATTGGCCTCCAAAGCGCTGTCGATATAAGCGTAATTGCCATTACCGTGGTCAGCGATCTGTTCCATCATCGCATCGTTGAGATTGCCGCGCCCAAAGCCAAGCACGGTCAAGGTTGTGCCCGATTTGCGCTTGCGCTCGATCAGTTCGATCAGCTCTTCGCGGTTGGATGTGCCAACGTTGAAATCGCCATCGGTCGCAAGGATCACGCGATTGACGCCGCCTTTGATCCGGTTCGCCTCTGCAAGGCTGTAAGCAAGCTCAATGCCTGCCCCGCCAGCGGTCGATCCGCCTGCACGCAATTTTTGCAAGGCATTGCGGATTTCAGCGGCGCTGCTGGTCGGCTCAAGCACGACGCCTGCTGCGCCCGCATAGACCACAATCGATACGCGGTCATCTGCCGTCAGCTTGTTCGTCAGCGTGCGCATTGCCGTTTTGACGAGCGGCAATTTGTCGCGGCTGCTCATGGAGCCTGACACATCGAGCAAGAACACTAGGTTTGCAGCAGGGCGCTCCTCGCTCGGCAAATCATAGCCTGCAAGTCCAATCCGCACGAGCTTTGTAGAGGCGTTCCACGGGCTTGCCGCAACATCAGTATGGACGGCGAAGGGCTGATCGCGCGTTGTTGGCTTTTCATAGTCATAACGGAAGTAATTGATGAATTCCTCTGTCCGAACAGAGGCTTTTGGCGGAGCGCTGCCATCGGTCAGGAACCGGCGAGCATTGGCATAGGCGCCTGTGTCCACATCAACCGAGAATGTCGAAACAGGCTCACCTGCAACGAGTTTAACAGGCGAGACTTCTTCGCCCTCATATTGGTCGCGCGACGGGGGCTGAGCCACAAACACAGGCGGGAAATAGCGATAGACGCGCTCTGTAGGCGGCACTGATGAAGTCGCATCGGGGCCTTGCGATGACGCTCTTGGTGATACTTGCGGAGAGCCAGCGCGCTTCACCAATTGCTGACCGTTAACTCCGGTTACCGTTACAGGGACATCTTGCAATGTTTGGTTTCTTGGCGTTGCGGTGACGGTGATCGTATCGCCGCTTTCCGCCACTGGCGCAGGAGGAGATGGAGGTGGTGGTGGAGGCGGTGGAGCTTGCGCAATTGTTCCTGCATCTGGGCCTGCAGGCGCATTGGCCAGATCATCGCTCGATTGGGTCGCTGAACAAGCCGCCAAAAGGGTAAGGCCTGCTACCGTCGTCATAAACCGCGCAAATTTCATCGTGTCTCTCCTCCAGAGTGAGCCTTGGCAGCAAGAGGCCTGCAGCTCACTTGAAACAGTGTTACATAAGCCAGTGAACGCGATGTGAATGGTATTCCCAAGCAAAAACAAGGGGTTTGCCCTATGTTAGTTGGTCGGCTTTTGAAGCTTTGCTGCGCTTAAACAACACGCGATCTTCAGGGCCAAAGCCGCGGTTCCAAATCACCCAGCCATAAATGCCAAGGATCGCTGGAATGCCAAAGGCAAGCTCTGCCCATTCCGGCAAATAGGTCGCTGCAACGCCCACAACCACCGCCGCACCGGTCGCCCAAACGAGCGCCCAGCGCCAAGTGTTGATCGGATGATCGAGCAGGCGGGACAGTAGGCGTGCTTTGACCATGCTGGCGATGCCCAAGGCGACCATAAGCGCGAGCGCTGCCATTGCGCCTTTAAAGGGCTCACCCAGACCCATTTCTTGGACCAGCATGATGAGCGCGACAGTCAAAACCGCTTGGAAGGCAATTGTCGCAACTGAGATCAACAGATTGCGCACACGGGCCATGTAAACCAGCGCTGCCTCTGAGACGACAGCGGTTGCGGCGAGCACTTCTGCGGCCAAAAGGAAGGCCAGCGCGGCTGTCCCGCCAACATAGTCTGGCCCGCCAAGCCCCATAACAGCCTCGCCCGGCACGCCCAGCGCCAGCGCAATGCCTGCTTGCACAGCAATAATCCAAAAGCCGACTTGGCAGACCTGACGCGCAATGGCGGCATAGTCTTTCTCTTTCAGCTTTTTGGTGATGACCGGGCTTAGGATCGGCTCAAAGCTGGTTTTGAGCTTTTGCGGAACGCTGACCAATTGCTGCGCGAAATAATAAACGCCGACTACGGCAGGCGCTGCAAATAGGCCCAGGATGAAGACATCGACCCGCCGTGTGCCCCATTCAATCGCATCGGCTGTGGCCAGCGGTAAAGCGCGCATGGTCAGCTTTGCCATGGGTTTGGGCGAAGGGCGCCAAGCTTTGGGCAGGCCATAGCCGCGCAAGAACGACCAAAGCCCGACCAGCAGCCCTGCGTAAATCGACAAGAGATAGGCCATCGCGAGGCCGGAAGCTTGCAGGCTCGGAATGAAATAAAACGCCCCTGCGGCGATCGAAATCGTCCAAGGTTCCACAATCGCTCGGGCGCGAACGGTGGTGGCAATGTCGTAGCGATAGGCTTGGGCCGCGAGCACAATCTCTGTCAGCGCATAGGCCGGAATGGCGAGCACGATCAGCCGGTCAAGCTCGGTATATTGGCCCGAGGGGAAGAGCGGAGCAGGGACGAACCAAAAGAAAATGGCTGCCAGCGACGAAAACAACAGGGCCAGCAGGATTGCATCGAACACAAGGTTGGAATGCGGCTCTTCGCTTTCGGTTAAGCGTTGGGCTAGCCCGCGTTTCTCGCCCATCGCGCAAATGATCGCGATGATCTCGACAATAACCAAGGCTGAAGCAAAGCGGCCCAAAGCATCAGCCCCGTAAAACCGCGTGCCGATGACAAGGAAGGGGATGCGCGCTGCCAAACGCAGCACAAAGCCCATAACATTGGTGCGACCGCCCTTCGCAAGGGTCTCCAT
>CAZTFZ010000043.1:8340-11820 GCA_964613105.1 uncultured Porphyrobacter sp.
GTTTTGGGCGGTGTAGCGGCTGCCAAGGTTTAGGCGCCCGTTTCGGACTTGAGCGGCCTTGCAAGCAGCGCCGACACGACATCGCTCGCCGGGTCGCCGCTAAGCAGTTTCTCGACCGCGAAGGTAATCGGCATGGCAATGGAGTGTTTGCGGGCCAATTGCGCGAGCACCGGCGCTGTGTGCGCGCCTTCAGCAACGGTGCGCCTGTCGGCCATCAATTCCTCGGGTGTTTTGCCTTCGCCCAAGGCCTTGCCAAGCGAGAAATTGCGGCTTGAGGTGGATGAGCATGTCAGCACCAAATCGCCCAGACCGCACAGCCCAGCAAGTGTCTCGGCCTCTGCGCCCAATGCCTCGCCAAAGCGCAGCATTTCTGCATAGCCGCGCGCGATCAAGGCTGCGCGGGCATTTTGGCCCAGGCCCAGCCCATCAACCACGCCGCAGGCAATTGCGAGCACGTTTTTGACCGCTCCGCCAATCTCTGCGCCTGCCACATCGGCGCTGTAATAGGGCCGAAAATGAGGCCGAGCGATTTGCTCTGCCAGCCTTTGCCATTGCGCTTCTTTACCGCCGCATGCGAGCGTGACGGCTGTGGGCATTCCGCTGGCGACTTCATGGGCGAATGTCGGACCCGACAACACCGCAATATCGCTATCGGGCGCAGCTTTTTGAGCGACATGGTTCATCAAAGTGCCGCTCTCAGCGTCAATCCCTTTGGAGCATAAGACAAGGTCGCGGGGATGGTTCTGCATGGTCCCCAAGACGCTGCCCATATGCTGAGCTGGCGTGACGACCAAAAGAATGTCGAGCGCTGCCATCTCTTCGAGGTCGCCGGTCGCACGAATGGTCGGTGCAAGCTTGGCCGAGGGCAAGAAAAGCGAATTGGTGTGGGCGGTGTTTATCTCATCAACCAGTTCAGCCTCACGCGCCCAGATCAACACCTCGCGTCCATCTGAGCTGAGCATTTGGGCAAGGGCTGTGCCCCATGCGCCTGCACCCAGAACGCCGATTGCTTGTGTGTCGCTCATGCTTTCACCCCAGCGCCGCGCACTGGCTCTGCCTCGCTATCGAGCGGCCAGCGGGGCCGCGCCGAGCAGTCGAGCGCATCGGGCGCAAAATCAGCCATGGCCAGCCGCTCGCATCCTGCCCAAGCGATCATTGCGGCATTGTCTGTGCAAAGGCTAGGCGGCGGCGCGCTGAAGCCCATGCCGTAATCTTTTGCGAGTGTTTCAAGAGCGCTGCGAACGCTCTTATTGGCTGCAACCCCGCCTGCCACAACCAAATTATCGACTGGCTCCATCGCATCGAGGCCCTTTTTCAGCCGGTCTATTACGCAATCAAGCGCTGCTTGCTGGAAGCTCGCGGCAATATCTGCTGGTTCATGCTCGCCGCTTTGATAGGCCCGCAGAACCGCGCTCTTAAGGCCCGCAAAGCTAAAATGGGGCTCTTTGCTGCCCAACATGGGCCGGGGCAAAGGCACGAGCGAAGCATCGCCTTGCATAGCCAGTTTTTCAACCGCTGGCCCGCCAGGAAAGCCTAGCCCCAAGATTTTGGCGGTCTTATCGAAAGCTTCGCCCAAGGCATCGTCAATAGTCGTGGCAATCCGGCGGTATTGGCCAACACCCTCGACCCGCAAAATTTGGCAGTGACCGCCAGACACAAGCAGAAGCGCGTAAGGAAATTGGAGGCTGCTATCGGCGAGCCTTGGGCTAAGCGCATGCCCTTCCAAATGGTTGATAGCGATGAGCGGAGTGTTGCTCGCCATGGCAAGCGCTTTGGCGCTGACCAGCCCGACCATTACTCCGCCAATTAGGCCCGGCCCTGCAGTTGCCGCGATCGCATCGCAATCATCAAGGCTGACATTAGCCTCGGCCAAAACGGCCTCTATCATCGGCGCAAGGCGTTCTGCATGGGCGCGGGCAGCGATTTCAGGAACAACGCCGCCAAAAGGCGCATGGGCTTCATCTTGGCTAGCGATCTGCTGCGCGACAATCTGCCGGTCGCTGGTGACCAGCGCTGCCGCTGTCTCATCGCAGCTTGATTCTATGCCGAGAACTAGACCCATGACGCTTTCCCTGAACACATTGCGCGGTTAGAGCAAGCACTCAGCTATGACGAAACACCACTCCAATCCACCGATTTTGCGTTTGGGAACACGCAGTTCGCCGCTTGCCATGGCGCAAGCGGAAGAGGCTCGGGCGCGCCTTTGCGCAGCGCATGGCTGGGATATCGGCGCGGTTGAGCTGGTTCCGGTGGTCGCGAGCGGCGACAAAATCCAAGACCGTCCGCTTGCCGATATTGGCGGCAAGGCGCTATGGACGCGCGAGCTTGATCATTGGCTGGCTGATGGCGCGATTGATGCAGCGGTGCACTCGATGAAAGATGTTGAGACTTTGCGCCCAGAAGCCTTTGCAATTGCAGCGATTTTGCCAAGGGCTGACCGCTCTGACCGCTTGCTTGGCGCAGCATCCCTAGCCCAATTGCCAAAAGGTGCAGTTGTGGGGACCAGCGCCCCGCGCCGCGCCGCGCAATTGCTCAACCAGCGCCCCGATTGCAGCGTGGTCAGCCTGCGCGGCAATGTGGCAACGCGCATGGCAAAGCTTGAGGCGGGCGAGGTTGATGCGACCTTTTTGGCCGCTGCTGGGCTTGATCGCTTGGGCCTCGATGATGTGGGCGTGACGCTTGATCCAACACAGTGGATGCCAGCGCCAGCCCAAGGGGCGATTGGGCTTGAATGCCGTGCAGATGATGCAGAAACCCGCGCCTTATTGGCCGCAATCGATGAACCGCGTGATCATGCGCAAATCCTTGCTGAGCGCAGCCTTCTGAGGGGGCTTGGCGGATCGTGCCACAGCCCTATTGCTGCGCTGACAAGGCTTGAAGGCGACACGATCACTTTGCGCGCGGCAATTTTCAGCGGCGACGGAAAAGAGCGGATTGAGGCCGAGGCACAATTTGCGGTTAGCGATCATGCAGCGGCGGTGAATTTGGCTGCGCAAATGCTGGAGGATGCCTCGGACGCTGTCCGCGCCAGCTTCGACGGTCTTCGGCCATGAAATTGCTGATTTTGCGGGCAGAGCCAGGGGCAAGCGCTACGCTTGTCGCTGCCAAAACGCATGGGATAGCAGCGGCAAGTTACCCAATATTCGAGGCCGAGCCATTGGCATGGACGCCGGTTGAGCCAGAGCCTTTTGACGCGATTTTGGGTGGCAGCGCCAACGCTTTTCGTCATGGCGGCGAGGGGCTAGCGCGATTGCGCGATTTGCCAGTCTATGCCGTGGGGGAGAAGACAGCAGAGGCCGCAATCAAGGCTGGTTTTGCAATCGCCGAAGTGGGCTCTGGAGGTTTGCAAAAACTGCTGGATAGGCTGGGACCAAAACCGCTGTCTTTCCTGCGGCTAGCGGGCGAGGAGAGGGTCGATTTAACAATGCCGCCGCACATAAGCCTTACCGATCGGGTGATTTACCGCATGCAGCGTCTGCC
>CAZTFZ010000044.1:0-6778 GCA_964613105.1 uncultured Porphyrobacter sp.
GCGGCGGTTAGCGCGCCCCAAGGATCATCGCCCCATGTCAGAGCCTGCGCCGCCTCGGCCAGATAGGCCATGTCCTCATCAGTGAACAGGACAGCCTCAATCGGGCCTGTGACAAGCCGCCACCATTCAGCAACCTCGCCCATATTCGCCACATTGGGGCGAACGGCGTGCCAGCCAGCCTCGTCCATACCAGCCGGCAAACGCGGCGCGACCTCGGCATAGTCTTTTGCATGAACAAGCGCAGTGTTCACTCGCTCCAATTCTGCATCGTCAAACTTTGCTGGCGCCCTGCCAAAGGTCGACAAATCGAAAGTCTCTAGCAAAGCCTCAACATCGCCAATCGGCTCAACCGATAAAGACGTGCCCAATCGCGCAAGCAGAGCAATAATCGCTTCAGGCTCAATATGACGCTCGCGAAAGCTATCGCAGCCCAAAGAGCCCAAGCGTTTTGACAATTTGCCTTCTTTGCCAACCAGCAAAGCCTCATGCGCAAAGGCAGGCACGCTTGCGCCCATCGCTTCAAACATTTGGATTTGCACAGCAGTGTTGGAGACGTGATCCTCGCCGCGCAGCACATGGGTGATCGCCATATCAATATCATCGACTGTGCTTGGCAACATATAGAGCCAAGACCCATCTGCGCGCCGGATAACAGGATCAGAGAGCTGTGCAGGCTCAAACTTTTGCGGGCCGCGCACACCGTCTTCCCAAGTGATCGGAGCGCTGTGATCAAGCTGGAAACGCCAATGCGGGGCAATGCCTTCAGCCTCTTTTGCAGCGCGCTCCTCTTCGCTTAGTGCCAAGGCTGCGCGGTCATAGGTTGGCGGCAAGCCCCGGCCCAATTGGACCTTGCGCTTCAGTTCCAATTCTTGCGCGGTTTCATAGGCCGGATAAATCCGCCCCTCGCTTTTGAGTTTTTGAAAGGCCGCCTCATACAGGTCGAGCCTTTGCGACTGGCTTTCCTCGCCCGCTGGGTCAATTCCCAACCACGCCAAATCCTTGCGGATCGCCTCGGCATATTCAGGCTTGCTGCGCGCAGCATCGGTATCATCGATACGCAGCACAAAGGTTCCGCCAGCTTTGCGCGCCAGCATCCAATTGTGCAGCGCTGTGCGAATATTGCCGACATGAAGCAGGCCAGTGGGTGAAGGTGCGAAACGGGTTTTAACTGTCATACAGCGGTCTATAGGCGATTGGACGAAATGCGAAATAGTGGTTTGGGCAGTTACGCTAGAATTTTGCCGCCGGCTCACCCGACAAGCTCGATTTCACGCATGCCGAAAAGCCCCGCAAAATGCACTCGCTACCGGCATCTTACGGGGCTTTCATGGTCAGCATTTCGTGGGCAAACGCGAGAGGGAGAAAAGCGCTCGCCACAATATCCTGTAACAGGCTATCCTATGGGCGATTCAGATCCTTAGGATGCCTTTTGTCTTGCCGATCAGGCGTAATTCACGCGCGCCTCAGCCTTCGCTGGTTTCCCCCGCAGAGCCGCACCAAGACCGAAGAAGCCCAGCAGCATCATCGCCCAAGTGCCCGGCTCTGGCACAGCAGAAGCCGTGAGAACTCGGATGTGATCGCCCGGCGTTGTTGCCCTCAAATCAAGGAATAGCTGATTGCCAGCAAAGGATGCCGCATCGGCGCCTTCGAGGCCATAATTGCCAGCGCTCAGATAATTGACATTGCTGTTACCCAAAAGCGCATCGGATGCCCGCAGAACACCGCTGGAGGTGATGATCGCCAGAATATCGCTATCAAAAGTCACGCTACCAATGAGCGTGGTGGCAGGACTGTTCACCGGGTCAAAAAAGACCATGTGACTGTTGACTGCAGTGCCCGCGGATAGACCGGCCAGCGCGCTTGCGAGAACTTGGTCCTGGAGTTCATCAAAAGCGAACAGGTCTGGCGAATTGAAGCTGTCCTGCCCAACATCTGTACCGGGAGCCGGATCAAGCTGAACAAAGCTGCCACCCGAATTGCCGCCTGTGACTTCGCCGACAACGATCGCTGCTTGAAGGCTGGCTGCAGGCAGCAGCAAGGCTCCGCCCAAGAGGGCGGTTTTCAAAATATTACGCATTGTATTCTCCAAAAATTAAGACGCACGAAGCCCTCGCCCGAAGAGAGCTTGCAAAAATATTCATTTCATTTCGTTGGAAAGGGTGGGCCTTCAAATGGCCACTTCCCGCAATCTATGCGACTGCCTATTCTCTAGGCGAAGCTGCTTCTAAGCGATGGTAAAAAAACGACAATTGGCAAATTCTTACAAGAAGTTTCGAAAATTGTCTCAAAATGGGACAAAAAACCCCGCAAGAAGCACTGGGCCTCTGCGGGGTTCTTTAGATTTATTGCTCAAGCGTCGAAGCGCCCGAGGACAAGCTTTTTAGTCGTCAGCCTTTGGAGCGTCTGCATCGCCCTCTGGGGCATCAGCCTCAGGTGCGACTTCCGTAGCAGGCGCTTCCGCTTCAGGAGTAGCAGCAGCCTCATCGACAGTGCCGCCCATGGCCGCAGCCATTGCAGCAGCATCCATCACCTCGCCCTCCGGCTCCGGCTCGGCAGCTGCTTTCGCCGCTGCTTCCGCTTCGCCAGCTGCGACCAGCGCATCTTGCTGTTTCTTCCAAGCGGCCCGCAAAGACGCATCGCGGCTGTTCGCCGTAACCCGCATGCGGTTCATGCCTGCACCAGTGCCTGCTGGGATCAAGCGGCCCACGATGACGTTCTCTTTAAGACCGATCAGCGTATCCTTCTTACCCTCAACAGAAGCCTGCGTCAGAACCCGTGTCGTCTCTTGGAATGAGGCCGCAGAGATAAAGCTGCGGGTCTGCAAAGACGCCTTGGTGATGCCGAGCAGGATCGGCTGGCCAGCAGCCTTTTTCTTGCTCTTGGTCAGCTTGGCATTGGCTTCGTCCATCTCTTCACGATCGACCTGCTCGCCTGGCAATAGAACCGTGTCGCCGCCATCAGTGATCTCAACCTTTTGCAGCATCTGACGAACGATCGTCTCGATGTGCTTATCGTTGATCTTCACGCCTTGCAGACGATAGACTTCTTGGATTTCATTGACGAGATATTCGGCCAAAGCCTCAATCCCCAAGACTTCCAAAATGTCGTGCGGATTGGGCGAACCTGAGATGAGCGTATCGCCCTTCTTCACATGGTCACCCTCTTGCACGTCGATCACCTTGGTTTTGGGGATCAGATATTCAACCGGATCACCTTCCTCGGGAACAATCGCAATCTTGCGCTTCGCCTTATATTCGCGGACGAATTCAATTCGGCCGTCAATCTTGGCGATGACCGAAACGTCCTTCGGCATACGCGCCTCGAACAGCTCAGCAACACGCGGCAGACCACCGGTAATATCGCGCGTTTTGGCCGCTTCACGGCTGGCACGAGCAAGAATATCGCCAGCGGCAACCTCTTGCCCATCATCGACCGACATGGTCGTGCCCGGTGCCAGCATATAGCGCTGCGCATCGGTTTCGCCATCGTCGCCCAAAGACTGGCCTTCGCCAAGAAGAGTAAGGCGCGGACGCAAATCTTCTTTCTTCTTACGGCCCGTCGCGCGGTTCTCTGTCACCACACGCTGAGCAATACCAGTGGCATCATCAACCCGCTCTTCCATGGTCGTGCCATCGATCAGATCTTGATAGCGCACCACGCCCGATTGCTCGGTAATGATTGGCAGAGTAAAGGGATCCCACTCCGCCAAACGCTCGCCCACTTTAACCTTGGCGCCGTCCTTATTGATGAGCACGGTACCGTAAGGAACCTTGTGGATCTCACGCTCACGGCCTTCGGCATCGATAACCGCCAGCTCGCCATTGCGTGCAAGGCTGAGGATGCGGCCCTTCTTATCCTTGATCGTCGGCATGTCGCGATAAACGACCTTACCATCCGAAATAGCCTCAAGGTGGCTGGTCTCATTAAGCTGAGCCGCGCCGCCAATGTGGAAGGTCCGCATGGTTAGCTGAGTGCCCGGCTCACCGATGGATTGCGCAGCGATAACGCCGACAGCTTCACCAATGTTGACAGGTGTACCGCGAGCAAGATCACGGCCATAGCATT
Source organism: uncultured Porphyrobacter sp. (assembly GCA_964613105.1). Taxonomy (GTDB): domain Bacteria; phylum Pseudomonadota; class Alphaproteobacteria; order Sphingomonadales; family Sphingomonadaceae; genus Erythrobacter. The sequence goes on from CAZTFZ010000044.1 coordinate 4,066, forward strand.
TGCCGCAAACACCCTGATCGGCTTCGCAAACGAGCGGCGAGCGGATTTTGGCAGATTGCGTTTCGGCATCTTCAATCGCTTTCACCATCGGCTCGTCAACCAAAGTGCCCGCTTTCACGATCAGCTCTCCGGTCGAGGCATTGACGATATCTTCTGCCAAAGTCCGGCCCAAGATGCGTTCGCCAAGCGACGCGATAACCGAACCGCCTTGAACGATGGCGCGCATTTCAAGCGCATTGGAGGTTTTGCAATCCTCTTGAACGATCACGCAATCTTGTGAAACATCGACCAAACGCCGCGTCAGATAGCCAGAGTTGGCCGTTTTAAGCGCTGTATCCGCCAAGCCCTTACGAGCGCCGTGGGTTGAGTTAAAATACTCAAGAACCGTCAGGCCTTCTTTAAAGTTGGAGATGATCGGGGTCTCGATGATCTCGCCCGAAGGCTTGGCCATCAGGCCGCGCATACCAGCCAGCTGTTTCATCTGCGCTGGCGAACCACGCGCGCCAGAGTGGCTCATCATATAGATCGAGTTGATCTGAGCCTCGCGGCCATCCTTATCGATCGGGCGAGCCTTAATCTCGTCCATCATCGCATCGGCCACTTGGTCGCCGCAACGGCTCCAAGCGTCGATCACCTTGTTGTATTTCTCTTGCTGAGTGATGAGACCGTCTTGATATTGCTGCTCGTAATCAGCCACGAGGGTTTTGGTTTCCTCGATCATGCCATCTTTGCTGTCAGGGATGATCATGTCATCCTTACCAAAGCTGATGCCGGCCTTAAAGGCGTGACGGAAACCCAGAACCATGATCGCATCAGCGAACAGGACCGTGTCTTTCTGGCCAGTGTGACGATAAACCTCGTCAATAACCTCGCCAATGTCCTTCTTAGTCAAAAGGCAATTGACGATGTCGAAAGGAACCTTGTGGTTCTTCGGCAGGCACTCACCAATGAGCATACGGCCCGGCGTGGTTTCAAACTTGCGCATGACCACCTTGCCCTTTTCATCGGCCTGCGGGACGCGAGCAAGGATCTTGGTGTGGAGCGTAACAGACTTAGTTTCCAGCGCTTGGTGCACTTCGGCCATGTCCGCAAACAAAGGCAAGCGTTCGTGCTTCTCGCCTTTGGTTTCGCCCTCGACATACTCAGGCTTATGCTCTTGCCGCTCCATCGAGAGGTAATAGAGACCCAAGACCATATCCTGCGAAGGAACGATAATCGGCTTGCCGTTAGCGGGCGAGAGGATGTTGTTCGTGCTCATCATAAGAACACGCGCCTCTAGCTGCGCCTCTAGCGAAAGCGGCACGTGGACCGCCATTTGGTCGCCGTCAAAGTCAGCGTTAAAGGCGGCGCAAACCAGCGGGTGAAGCTGGATCGCTTTGCCTTCAATCAGAACAGGCTCAAAGGCCTGAATGCCAAGACGGTGAAGCGTCGGCGCGCGGTTCAAAAGAACCGGATGCTCGCGGATCACCTCGTCCAGAATGTCCCAGACTTCCTTGCGCTCTTTCTCGACCCATTTCTTGGCCTGCTTCAAGGTCATCGACAGACCTTTTGCATCGAGACGGGCATAGATGAACGGTTTGAACAGCTCCAAAGCCATCTTCTTGGGAAGGCCGCATTGGTGCAATTTCAATTCAGGGCCGGTTACAATCACCGAACGGCCTGAGTAATCAACGCGCTTGCCGAGCAAGTTCTGGCGGAAGCGGCCTTGCTTACCCTTGAGCATATCGGACAAGGATTTAAGCGGGCGCTTGTTCGCACCTGTAATCACGCGGCCACGGCGACCATTGTCGAACAGAGCGTCAACCGCTTCTTGCAGCATCCGCTTTTCGTTGCGCACGATGATATCAGGTGCGCGCAGTTCAATCAGGCGCTTTAGGCGGTTGTTCCGGTTGATCACGCGGCGATAAAGATCGTTGAGATCGGACGTCGCGAAACGGCCACCATCCAAAGGCACAAGCGGGCGCAGTTCAGGCGGAATGACGGGCACGATCTCAAGGATCATCCACTCAGGGCGGTTGCCGCTTTCGATGAAGCTTTCGACAACCTTCAAGCGCTTAATGATTTTCTTAGGCTTAAGCGTCGATTTGGTCGTCGCCAGCTCTTCCATCAGATCATCGCGTTCTTGCTCTAGATCGAGATCCATAAGCATGATCTTGACCGCTTCTGCGCCAATGCCGGCAGAAAAGGCGTCTTCGCCATATTCGTCTTGGGCTTCGAGCAGCTCATCTTCGGTAAGAAGCTGGAATTTCTCCATCGGAGTAAGACCAGGCTCAACAACGATGTAGCTTTCGAAATAGAGCACACGCTCAAGCTGCTTCAACTGCATATCGAGCAGCAGACCGATGCGCGATGGCAGCGATTTTAAGAACCAGATATGCGCAACAGGTGCGGCCAATTCGATATGACCCATCCGCTCGCGGCGAACCTTGGTAACGGTGACTTCAACGCCGCATTTCTCGCAAACGACGCCCTTATACTTCATCCGCTTATATTTGCCGCAAAGGCATTCATAGTCCTTTACGGGACCAAAGATGCGCGCACAAAACAGACCATCGCGTTCAGGCTTGAACGTACGATAATTGATCGTTTCAGGCTTCTTGATCTCGCCGAAAGACCATGAACGGATACGCTCTGGCGAGGCGATCCCGATCTGGATCTCGTCAAAGGTTTCCGGCTTGGCCAGCTGATTGGTGAATTTGGTTAGTTCGTTCAT
>CAZTFZ010000044.1:6878-11616 GCA_964613105.1 uncultured Porphyrobacter sp.
ATTCTGCCGCTATCGAAAGGCCGTCATCATCCTCGCCATCTTCTGACAAGGATTTGAGTTCAACATTGAGGCCAAGGCTGCGCATTTCCTTCACGAGAACGTTAAAGCTCTCTGGGATGCCCGCCTCAAAGGTGTCATCACCCTTGACGATGGCTTCATAAACCTTGGTCCGGCCAATCACATCATCCGATTTAACGGTGAGGATTTCCTGCAAGGTGTAAGCTGCGCCATAAGCCTGCAAGGCCCAGACCTCCATCTCACCAAAGCGCTGGCCGCCGAACTGGGCTTTACCGCCCAATGGCTGCTGCGTGACAAGCGAGTAAGGCCCGATGGAACGAGCGTGGATCTTGTCATCGACCAAGTGATGCAGCTTGAGCATGTAGATATAGCCCACCGTCACCTTACGGTCGAAAGAATCGCCCGTGCGGCCATCAAACAAGGTCACCTGACCAGAGCTTTCCAGCCCCGCTTTCTCAAGATAGGTCGTGACATCACCTTCGCGCGCGCCATCAAACACTGGCGTGCCCATTGGCACACCATGGGTTAGATTGCCCGCAAGCTCGACAATATCCTCGGTCGAACGGCTTAGGATATCCTCGTGATACTCTTCGCCATACACATGCTTGAGGCGGTCAATCACAGCCGCAGGCGGAGTCGCCTTGGCGTAATCTTGCGCCGCATCAGGGTTCGCCCGCTTCCACTCTTCCAGCGCCTCGGTGACTTGTAGGCCAAGCCCACGTGCAGCCATACCAAGGTGCGTTTCAAAGATCTGCCCGACGTTCATCCGGCTCGGCACGCCAAGCGGGTTGAGCACCACATCAACCGGCGTTCCGTCCTCTAGGAACGGCATGTCTTCGGCAGGAAGAATGCGCGAAATCACACCCTTATTGCCGTGACGGCCAGCCATTTTGTCGCCCGGTTGAAGCTTGCGCTTAACTGCCACAAAGACCTTGACCATTTTCAAGACGCCAGGGGCCAGCTCATCGCCGCGCTCCAGCTTCTCTTTGCGGTCTTCAAACTTAGCATCAATGACAGCAATCGCTTCGTCATATTGGCTTTTGACCGCTTCGATCTGGGTCTGGCGCTTATCGGTCGCGACAGCAAATTCGAACCATTCGTGCTTGTCGATTTCAGCCAGAACAGCGTCGGTGATCTTCTCACCTTTCTTTGCGCCTTTAGGAGCCGCAGAGGAAGTCTGACCGACCAGCATATCGCGCAGACGGTTGTAGGTGGCCCGATTCAAAATCGCGCGTTCATCCTGACTATCTTTGCGCAGGCGCTCGATCTCTTCATTTTGGATGGCACGCGTCCGGTCATCGATCTCGATGCCGTGACGGTTAAACACCCGCACTTCAACGACCGTACCAGCCACGCCGGGCGGCAGACGCAGTGAGGTGTCGCGCACATCAGAGGCTTTCTCGCCAAAGATCGCTCGAAGCAGCTTTTCTTCCGGCGTCATCGGGCTTTCGCCCTTTGGCGTGATCTTGCCTGCCAAAATGTCGCCAGGGTGCACTTCTGCACCGATGTAGACGATGCCTGCCTCATCGAGGTTGCGCAGCGCCTCTTCACCGACATTGGGAATGTCGCGCGTGATATCTTCCGGCCCAAGCTTGGTATCGCGAGCCATGACTTCAAATTCCTCAATATGGATTGAGGTGAAGACGTCATCCTTCACGATACGCTCTGAAATGAGGATGGAATCCTCATAATTGTAGCCGTTCCAAGGCATAAAGGCGACGAGCGAGTTTTTGCCCAAAGCCAATTCGCCCAAATCAGTCGAAGGACCATCCGCGATCACATCGCCTGCTTCCAGCACTTCGCCCACTTTAACAAGCGGACGCTGGTTGATGCAGGTGTTTTGGTTGGAGCGTTGGAACTTTTGCAGAGAGTAAATGTCAACGCCCGATTGGCCCGGCTCTACATCGCCTTGCGCACGGATCACGATCCGTGTTGCATCCACTTGGTCGACAATGCCGCCGCGTGTTGCGGTGATGGCAGCGCCCGAATCGCGCGCAACCGTTTCTTCCATGCCGGTTCCGACAAACGGAGCCTCAGCGCGAACCAAAGGCACTGCTTGGCGTTGCATGTTAGAGCCCATGAGCGCTCGGTTAGCGTCATCGTTTTCCAAGAATGGAATGAGCGATGCAGCAACCGACACGAGCTGCTTTGGCGAGACATCCATCAAGGTGATTTGATCACGCGGGGACATGAAGTAATCGCCGTTCTGACGGGCAGAGACGAATTCCTCAACGAAATGACCTTTATCGTTCAGCTCAGCAGAGGCCTGTGCGACCGTGTGCTTTTGCTCTTCCATGGCGGACAGATAGGTAACTTCTGTGGTCACCACGCCGTCTTTCACTTGGCGATAAGGGGTTTCGATAAAGCCATATTTATTGACCCGGCTGAAGCTCGCAAGCGAGTTGATAAGGCCGATGTTCGGCCCCTCAGGCGTTTCAATCGGACAAATCCGGCCATAATGGGTTGGGTGAACGTCGCGCACTTCAAAGCCAGCGCGTTCACGGGTCAAGCCGCCGGGCCCAAGCGCTGAAACGCGGCGCTTATGCGTCACTTCGGACAATGGGTTGGTTTGGTCCATGAATTGCGACAGCTGCGAAGAGCCGAAGAATTCGCGCACCGCAGCCACAGCCGGTTTCGCATTGATCAGATCATTCGGCATGACAGTCGATACATCGACGCTCGACATGCGCTCCTTAACGGCGCGCTCCATCCGAAGCAGGCCAACACGATATTGGTTCTCCAAAAGCTCACCAACCGAACGAACGCGGCGGTTACCAAGGTTATCGATATCATCGACATCGCCCTTGCCGTCTTTCAGATCGACCAATTCCTTGACTACGGCAAGAATGTCTTCTTTGCGCAGCGTCGTAACCGTGTCTTCTGCATCCAACTCAAGCCGCATGTTGAGCTTAACCCGGCCAACAGCCGACAGATCATAACGCTCGCCATCGAAGAACAGGCCTTCGAACAGAGCCTCTGCGGTTTCCTTGGTCGGCGGCTCACCTGGACGCATGACCTTATAGATCGCCTCTAGGCCCTCGTCGCGGTTTTCAGCCTTATCGACCGCAAGCGTGTTGCGCATCCAAGGGCCGGTGTTGATATCGTCAATATCAAGCAGCTCGATCTGATCGATCCCAGCATTGTCGAGAATTTCAAGGTTCTCAGCGCCGAGCTCATCGCCTGCCTCAATATAGATGCGACCGGTTTTCTCATCGATCAGATCATGCGATGCAAAGCGGCCAAAGGCCTCTTCTGTAGGCAGCAAAAGATCCTTAAGGCCGTCCTTGGCTGCCTTATTGGCAGCGCGCGGGCTGATCTTGGTGTTGGCGGCAAAGATTTCCTCGCCAGTTTTCGCATCCACCAAAGCAAAGCTTGGCTTTTGACCGCGCCAAGCCTCTGGGTCGAATGGGATCTGCCAGCCACCTTCAGCGCCGCCTTTGCCGGCAACACGCTTCCAATTAATCTTGTCATAGAAGAAATCGAGGATTTCCTCGCTGTCCTGCCCCAATGCATAGAGCAGGGCCGTGACAGGCAATTTGCGCTTACGGTCAATCCGGACATTGACGATGTCTTTGGCGTCAAATTCGAAATCGAGCCAAGAGCCGCGGTAAGGAATGATCCGAGCCGCAAACAGAAGCTTGCCAGAACTGTGGGTCTTGCCGCGATCATGGTCGAACAAAACACCCGGCGAACGGTGCATTTGCGATACAATCACACGCTCTGTGCCATTGATAATGAAAGTGCCATTATCCGTCATGAGCGGCATATCGCCCATGTAAACGTCTTGCTCTTTAATATCGAGAACAGAGCGGGTTTCGGTTTCCTGATCGACCTCAAACACGATGAGGCGCAAGGTCACTTTCATCGGCGCAGCATAGGTGATCCCGCGCTGCTTACACTCTGTGGTGTCATGCTTAGGCGGCTCAAGTTCGTAATGGACGAAATCAAGCTCTGCCGTGCCCGCAAAATCGCGGATTGGAAAGACACTGCGCAGGGTCTTTTCAAGGCCGGAAACATAGCCCGTTTCCTTGTCAGAGCGCAGGAATTGCTCATAGCTTTCGCGCTGAACCTCAATGAGGTTGGGCATATCGACGACTTCGTGAATATCACCGAAGATCTTACGAATGCGGCGCTTGGCTGTGCCTTGCGCCATGCCTTTGGACCGTTTTGCTTTAGTAGCCATGAGTGTAGGTGCCTAATCTTGTCCTAGTCAGCCGCGCGAAAATGCCCGCTTGGCCGCTTGCCTAAAATGTCTTGAACGCCTTTTTGCCCAACCAAACGCACGAAACGCCGCAGCATCGCGCACCTCGATTGTGAGGCGCCTGCTGAGGCGGATAGAGCGTCGCAAATTGTGGCAAACGCTTTTGCTTCCATTCGTAGAACCGATCCGCGCGCATGAATCAGTCTTGCTCGAAGCAATGCGTTGAGGGGCCCATCTAGGGGGGCTGCGGGCAGGTGTAAAGAGAGAAAGACCCAAACACCGATCCTTACCTCTAAACAATATGTGATATATCGTTTTTCAATATTATTGATTGACAATAAATCGAATCGCGCCTAGTTGAAGATTATTGAATATCAATATGCACCTTAACGGAGAACGATAAATGACAAATTTTGCCAACCAAGCAATGGCTCTTGTGGCCGCAGCCCTCATCACTGTCAGCACATTGAGTGCAGTGACTGCTGTCCCGCCCACGCAATCCTTTGCCCATGCGGCCAG
>CAZTFZ010000045.1:0-3180 GCA_964613105.1 uncultured Porphyrobacter sp.
ATTGAGCCGGCCGATACAGAACAGGGCGTCACGCCAATTCCAATTTTGGAAGTTTGGAACAAGTGGGACGCGCTGGATGATGATGCCCGTGCAGAATTGGAGCATCTGGCCCAAGAGGACGATATGGTTGCAGTGATTTCTGCCCTTACCGGAGAGGGTTTTGAGCAGTTAGAAGAACGGCTTGGCGAATTGCTGACAGGCAATGCAAAGACGCTGGATGTCATTTTGCCTGCAAGCGATGGCCGCAAGATTGCATGGCTTCACGCGCATGGCGATGTTCTTTTGGATGAGGAAGCTGCCGAGGACAGCGAAAAGGGGCCTCAGCGCCATATCACCGTCAGGCTAAACCCAAAGGAATTGGGGCAATTTGCGACGCTGTGACCATGAGGCTGTGAGCGCAAAAGCGAACTAATTACTGCTTTTCGGCCAGTTTGACGGCGTTCCAAAGCGCTTCTTGCTGGTCCAGATTAAGCGCCGAGAAAGCGGTTTGGCCTTGCTCTTTGGCCATTGTCTCCATCCCGCGATAGCGCCTTTCAAACTTGGCATTGGCTTTGCGCAAAGCTTGTTCAGCATCAATTTTGTGAGCCCGCACAAAATTCACCGCCGCAAACAAAAGATCGCCAGCCTCTTCCTCGATTTCGTCAGGGGTTGCAGAAGCAACCTCCGCTATTTCCTCGTGTATCTTAGCCTCTGAGCCGCTGGGGTCTGGCCAATCAAAGCCATCGCGCGCCGCTCTCTTTTGCAGTTTTTGCGCGCGTAAAGCAGCGGGAAGGGCGCTTGCAACCCCATCCATAGAACTGTTGCTGCCCTTGGAGCTTCGTTCTTCAGCCTTCAGCGTTTCCCAGCGCCCTTCGCCCATAGTGCCGCCCTCGGCCCCGAAGATATGCGGGTGTCGCGCTTCCATCTTGTCTGAAATCGCTCTCGCAACATCATCAAAGGCGAACAGCTTAGCCTCTTGCGCCATGCGTGCATGGAAAACGACCTGAAGCAGAAGATCGCCCAATTCCTCGCACAATTCTTCCATATCGCCATGCTCTATAGCGTCGGCAACTTCATAGGCTTCTTCGATCGTGTACGGCGCAATTGAGGCAAAATCCTGAGCCAGATCCCATTCGCATCCGTGCTTGGGATCGCGCAGCTGTGCCATAACGGACAAGAGGCGTTCAAGATTATCAGACATGAATCGAACCCTGTTGGTTGATGCTTTCGAGGCGATGGTTGTAAGTTGTGGCGGCTAAGAGCTCAACAGGACGAATTGATGCAAGAGGGGGCATAGGTGGACCACCTCGTTCCTGCCTCGTATTGAGTATGATAATATATATTATGTTAAATACCAAGCGACAGTGCGAGCACTCTTTGAGCCATGGTTACCAGTATGTTAGCCCGCTGTTATCCTCGCGTAAGCCATTCAAACCGACCGGTGAGCTATTATCCTTGAACAAGGCTGACGAAAAGAACGACAATCGCAAAGATCGCGGCCCAAGCGAGCGCCATCGTGACACCCTTCTTCATCGACAATTTGTGAGAACCCAATGCGCTGACCGCAAGGATCAGAAATCCCACCATTGATATAATCGAAACAATGCCAACTTCGCTCATGCTCTCATCTCCAACCCATCAAAGCCCACTGTAACGCGTTTTGGAACCTCAGCGCAAAGCGTTTGATAGTCCATGCTCTTATCCAAATGCGTCAACACCAGCTGTTTAGCGCCGGTCCGTTTCTGCATTTCCAATGCAAGTTCAAGATTGGCGTGGGTCGGATGCGGTTTGCGGCGAAGACAATCGCAAACAAGAATATCTGCATCCTCAAAACAAGATAGCATCGACTTAGTAATTTCGCTGAAATCTGTCGCGTAAACAATTGATTTACCGTCCGCTTCGAGCCGGAAACCAGTGCTTTGAGTTGGCCCATGCGGCATTTCGACCGAACTAAGCGAAAACCCTGCCACTAGGCGTACCTGATCCACCTCGCGCAGTTCGATCAGCGTTGGATAGCCATGCTGACCCTCGAAAATATAGTCGAACCGCCGCCGAAGATTGCCGCACGTCAATTTGCTCGCAAAGCCCGGCAAAGGATTGCTGCGATCATAGCGCATCACGCGCAAATCATCGATCCCATGGCAATGATCAGCGTGATCATGGGTCCACAAAACTGCGTCCACTTTGTCGACCGAATTGGACAGCAATTGATTGCGCAAATCGGTTGAAGTGTCGATCAGAACCCTTTGTTTGGCATCATTTTCTATGAGAATTGACACGCGAGAGCGGCGATTGCGTGGTTCATTGGGATCGCACTCACCCCAATCATTGCCAACACGCGGGACACCGGTTGATGTGCCAGACCCCAAAAGCACGAACTTCATGCGGGCTTGGCTTTGCTAAACAATGCATAGAAATTGCGGGTTGTCGCCTCAGCAAGGTCTTCCAAGCTCTCGCCGCGCAATTCAGCTACAAATTCAGCCGTATTGCGCACAAAGCCCGGCTCGCACGCCTTACCGCGATGGGGAACAGGCGCCAAAAAGGGACTGTCTGTCTCAACCAGCAAGCGGTCTTGTGGGACTGTTTTGGCCACTTCTTGCAAGGGTTTGGCGTTCTTGAAGGTGACAATGCCCGATAGAGAAATCGTCAGCCCCAGTTCCAGCACCCCTTCGCCAAATTCGGCAGAGGCAGTAAAACAATGGATGAGCGCTGGAAAAGCGCCCCTCTCCATCTCGTCAGCAAGGATTGCCAGCGTATCCTCCTCTGCATCGCGCGTGTGGATGATAACCGGCAATTGAACCTTTCGCGCAACCGCTATGTGCCGGCGAAACAGGGTCTTTTGCACCTCACGGTCGGACTGGTCGTAGAAATAATCGAGGCCGGTTTCGCCAATGGCAATGACACGATTGTCCTGAGTGGCAGCAAGCAGCGCGTCCTCAGTTAAGTCCGCGTGGTCATCGGCATGATGCGGGTGAATGCCGACGCTGGCATAGACATCAGGCTCTCGATTGGCAGTCGCGACGACTTGGGCCCATTCAGATTTTTTGGTCGAGATATTGAGGAAGGCCCCTACCCCTGCATCGCGCGCACGCCCTAAAACGCCTGCCTGATCCTCGACCAAACCGTCATATTCCAAGTGGCAATGGCTATCGACGAGCATTACGCCTTCTCCTCAGCAGCGGGCAATTCAAGGCGCGGGAA
>CAZTFZ010000045.1:3280-11335 GCA_964613105.1 uncultured Porphyrobacter sp.
CTATCGACGAGCATTACGCCTTCTCCTCAGCAGCGGGCAATTCAAGGCGCGGGAATATTGGCGTGGGCTTCGCCAAAACATAATCGCTACCGGCAAGCCGCTCGAACCATTGGTCATCGCCAAGTGCTTCGAAATTGCGTTCCGCCTCGGGCACACCCAGTAGATCGAGAACTTGTGCTGATTTGTCGGGCGCGACCGGCTGTATCGCAATCGCCAAATCGCGCAGAACGGTGAAAATTGTCAGCAAGACGGTCTTCATCCGCTCTGGATCGGTCTTCTTCAAAGCCCAAGGCGCTTGATCATCGACATATTGGTTGCAGGCCCAAACACCCTCCATCCAAGCCTCAATGCCGGATGAGAAGTTGAGTGCTTCGAATTGATCGATCAGGCTAAGGCAGGCCGAGCGCACTTTGGCTTGAAGCTCTGCATCCACGCCGCTGCCCTCAAAACTCTCTATCTTCCCGTCCATATTCTTGGCGATCATAGACAGTGTCCGCTGCGCCAAATTGCCAAAGCTGTTGGCAAGCTCTGCATTGCAGCGTGTCACAATCGCCTCTGCCGAATAGCTGCCGTCCTGCCCAAAAGCGACTTCGCGCATCAGGAAATAGCGCAGGTTGTCGACCCCGAATTGCTCTGCAAGCTCCATCGGATCGGTGACATTTCCGAGCGATTTGGACTCTTTTTGCCCGCGATTGAGAATGAAGCCGTGGCCAAAGACCTTCTTGGGCAAGGGCAGATCAGCGCTCATCAAAAAGGCAGGCCAGTAAATCGTATGGAACCGCACAATATCCTTGCCGATCAAATGCAGATCAGCGGGCCAAAATGCGTCCATATCGCCGCCCATATCGGGATAGCCCAATCCGGTTAGGTAATTGGTGAGCGCATCAACCCAAACATACATAACGTGATTGTCGCTGCCCGGAACCTTAACGCCCCAGTCAAAGCTCGTCCGGCTGACCGAAAGATCGCGCAAGCCCCCCTCGATAAAGGCGATCATTTCATTGCGGCGGCTGTCAGGCTCCAAAAAGCCGTCGGTCTTGAGCAGCTTGAGCAGCGCGTCTTCATAATTGGACAGACGGAAAAACCAGCTTTCCTCGACCGTCCACTCAACCGGCGTCCCTTGTGGGGAAAGCTTCGCATCGCCCTCGCCTTCGACCAATTCGCTTTCGTCATAATAAGCTTCGTCGCGGACGGAATACCAGCCTTCATAGCGGTCGAGATAAAGGTCGCCCTTGGCCTCCATCGCCTGCCAAATGGCTTGGCTGGCCTTGTGGTGATCCTCTTCAACTGTTCGGATAAAACGGTCAAAGCTGATGTTGAGCGCATCATCCATTGCGCGGAAATAGCCCGACATCTCATCGGCGAGTTCGCGCGGCGTGATGCCCTGCTCTTGAGCTTTGCGGGCCATTTTGAGCCCGTGCTCATCCGTGCCCGTTTGAAAGCGAACATCGCGGCCCCGCAAACGCTGGAAACGCGCGATAACATCGGCCGCAATCGCTTCATATGCGTGGCCAATATGAGGGCGACCATTGGGATAGTTGATCGCGGTGGTGATATAGAAGGGTTTAGACATTGGCCCGCTCGCTAGCCGCACCAGCGCGTGCGAGCAAGGTTCCGATTTCCATCACCAGCAGGCCTGGATCATAATTATAGGTTGGCATTTCATCGGTCAGCCTAACCAGCTCTTCGTGAGAGGCAATCCGCGCAGGCAAACTGCGCTTGCTAGCGTTGGCCAAATCCTCAGCAACAATGCCCCTCGCCAGATCGAGGACAGCGCGCAACTTCTCACGCGTGGGCCGCTGGCCAATCGCGCTTGCCAAATCACCGCGCAGCACGAAACCTTGGTCGCCATCTACAACAATCTGCCGCATGAGATCGGCGATAGCCGCCAAGCCCTGCTCAACAAATGTCAGCGCGGCTCCGGGTGAGCCTGCCCCCGCTGCAATCGCCGCCGCGCGAGTCGTTGGATCTGCTTCAGGCGCAAGCTCACCGAGAACTTGCTCCATCTGGGCATCAGACAGGCTCGGGAAACGAACCATGCGGCAGCGCGAGCGGATGGTCGGCAAAAGCTTGGCTGGCGAATGGCTCACCAGCAGAAAGAACGTGCCTTGCGGCGGTTCTTCAAGGCTTTTCAAAAGAGCATTGGACGCACCCCGCTCCATATCATCGGCAGGCTCGATGATGATAGCGCGACGGTCGCCTAAGGTTGGGCGCGTGTTGAGGCGCTGCTGCATCGCGCGGATTTGATCGACCTTAATGTTGCGCGCAGTCTCAAAAGGTTTGCCAGCGGCCTGCTTGTCGGCTTCCTTCTTATCCTTTGGGGCGCGCGCCAGAGTGAGAATATCGGGATGCTGACTGTTGTCTTGACCCACCCCGTCCACACCAACCAGCTCGCGCGCAGCGGCCAAGGCAAATTGCGCTTTGCCCAAACCGCTCTTACCAGCCAAGAGCCAGGCATGGTGCATCTTATGAGAGCCAAGCGCCTTGCGCCAAGCGAGACGCGCATCATCATGGCCAATAAGGTTCACTTAATGGCCCCTAACAGGGGGCTAAGCGCGTCGCTAACCCGGGTTTTGACCGCATCAATCGCTCCTGATCCGTCGATGATTGCAAAGCGTTCTGGCTCTTCCTTGGCAAAGCGCAAGAAAGCCGCGTTTACTGCATTGTGATAGGTGGATGATCGCCCACCAATGGCATCGCTATCGCCGCCATCTCGCGCGCTTAGCCGTGCTGCCCGCACATCATGAGGAACTGTGAAAACCAGGGTCAAATCCGGCAATAGGCCTTCGCTCCCGAGCCGGTGCAGATCGCGAATAGCGCTATCACCCAATTCGCCCGCATCGCCTTGATAAGCGCGGCTTGAATCGAGGAAACGGTCGCACACCACCCAAGCACCGCGCGCCAATGCTGGACGGATAAGCCGCTCAACATGCTGGGCGCGGGCTGCGGCAAACAATAAGGCTTCTGCTCTTGCGCTCCAACCCGAAACCTCGCCCGCCCCATCGAGCAAAAGCTTGCGGATCGCCTCAGCGCCCGGTGTGCCGCCGGGCTCACGCGTCAACACAACCTCGATACCGCTTGCCTCAAGCGCTTCTGCCAGCAAAGCGGCTTGGGTTGATTTGCCCGTCCCCTCGCCCCCTTCGAAAGCGATGAATTGGCCAGCTGATGTTGGAGCGGAACTCATCCGAACAGCCCACCAAGACCGTTAAGCAAGCGCTGCGAGAAATTTGCTTTCTCAATCGAGCGGCCAGCAACAAGCGGCAAAGCGCTTACCTCTTCGCCATCAATCGTCACAATCAATTGCGCAACAGGAGCCCCAGCAGCAATCGGAGCCTGCAAAGGCCCGCGATAGCGCACAGAAAGCGTCATATCGGTCGCATCAGCCTTGGGCATAGATGCTGCAAGATCGCGAGGAGCAAGCAAAGGAACCCTTCGCGCTGAGCCGCCTTGCACCCTCGCCTGTCCAACAACAGCGCCGCGCGCAAACAAAGGCCTCGACCTGAAGTTGGCAAAGCCCCACTCCATAAAGCGGCGACTTGCTTCATCGCGCGCTTGTTTAGAAGGAGCGCCTGCAACCACCATGATGAGGCGTCTGCCACTACGCTCTGCGCTGCCTAAGAAGCCGTGCCCAGCCTGGTTGGTATAGCCCGTTTTAATGCCATCTGCGCCAGCGACAACGCCAGTGATCGGGTCATGATTGGGCTGCGCAACGCCGTTATAACCCCAGCTTCTCTTGCCAAAAAAGCGCCCGTATTTTGAAGGGTGACGGCGGATCATCGCGCTTGCCAAAGCACCCAAATCCTCTGCTGTGGTGAAGGTTTTGCCTTCGTCCATCCAACCGTTGGGCGTGTGGAAATGGCTGTTTGCCATGCCCAGCTCTTGCGCCTTTTCATTCATTTCGGCGACCCATGCCTCGACCGAGCCTGCAACCCCTTCGGCCAAGACGATTGCGCCATCATTCGCAGAGATCGTTGTGATCGCGTGGAGCAATTCATCAATCGTAGGCGCTGCATCCTGCGGGATGAACATGGTCGAGCCAACCCCTGACCAAAGCTCAAACGTTTCCAATCGCACCGGGACAGTCTGTTCTAGGGTCAGCGAGCGGTTTTCAATTCGCTCAAACGCCACAAACGCGCTCATCACTTTGACGATGGAAGCCGGCATAAAGCGGCGGTCGGCTTCGCGGGAGAACAAAACTTGCCCGCTGTCCAGATCGAGCATCAGCGCAATAGGTGCTTCTTCTGCCCTCGGAACGCGCGGGAAAAGCACCGCTCCGCTCTCGCCAAGGCTTACACGGGTTTGCGGATCAATGGGAGATTGGGCTTGCGTGCTAAGCTGTCCAGGCAAAGGAGCTTGCGCCGACGCCATTTGTGTCAGGCATAGGAAGCCAAGCACAGCAATCACACCGCGCCTGAGGCTTTTCAGCAGATAACCGAAATTATGCGTCACACCCGCTCCTGCTAACGACAAGGCCGCCATCAAGAGCGCGGCTGCTATCGCAATTTATAGACTTGCGCGCCCTTATAGCCAGCACCGCGCACCTTAGCGAGCGCTTCATTGGCCTGTCCACGGCTCTCATAAGGTCCAGCCCGAACGCGCCACAAACGACCCGTCGGTTCGACATATCCGTCAATATCACGGGCAACCCGTTCTGCGGTCGATTTTGCCGAAAATGCACCCGCTTGAACAACAAAGTCACCTGCTTTTGCAGGTTCCGGCTGCATTTCAGCATCAGACATCGAAATGTCAGCTGCTTCGATCGGAATATCGTTCAGACCGCTGTCGCCCTTATTCTCTGCTTCAGGAGCACCCAGCACAGTCGTAATCGGGGCAGTCGCCACGGCCGCTGGCAATGGTTCTGGTATAGGAGGCGGCAAATTGACCGTTTCGGCAGTTGGGAAATCGGGAACTGGCACAATGACACCGGTTTGCACGCCCGTTGGAGCGGCAGCTTGTGTCGGATCGACCGCAACAATCGGCGCTTCAACAATCGGAGCGCTCGGTGTTGATTGATTGGGCAGGCTGGCAGGCGACAACACAGCTATGGCCGAACCTTCGCCGCTCTCGCCATCATTAGAAGGCATCCCATCGGGCGCACCATCTTCACGGCGCAAAGAGGCAGAGCCGATGCTGGGCAAACGCCGCTTCAAAACATCGAGCAAGCCAGAAGGCGTATCCATCCGCAAAAAGGCCTCACCGCCAGAGCGCAATTCGGCGCGCTGAGCCTCAGGTGGGTTGACCCGCCGCACGCGCACTGGCGTGCCTTCAGTCGCGCCCAATTGAGCCATGGCAGCACCAGACAGGGCAACGAGTCTCGAATTGACCATAGGGCCGCGACGCTCCACGCGCGCTAGCATTGTGCGGCCTGTATCGAGTGATGTGACCTCAACATAACTTGGCAAAGGCAGGGTGCGATGCGCAACCGTAATGCCGCCCGAACCGCTACTATCCGCTGCCACATAGCCGACTTCGTCGTAATTCAACGTATCTGATGGTGTGTAGGTGATCCCATCAATGGTAAAGGGATCGCCGATAACCACGGGATAATCCCCAGCAGGGCCAGTTCTATCGGCCAGCGGAGCACGCTCGATCTGAGCATTGTTACCAGCAATGCCCCCAATCGAACCACATGCAGCAACAGCAAAGCCAAAGCTCAGCATGACGCCGGTTCGGACCAAAAGGGCCCGATCTTTTTTAACGGCTAATCTCATCTGCCAGCAATCCCACACTCATCGCGTAATAATTCGAACAGTTATATTCGAGGATAACCCGATAATTTGTGGTTAACATCCACGCTTTTGTTCCTGGCCCATCGGGCTGGAATAGCGAAACAAGCGTTGTATCCGGCAAAGACTTTTGCGGCCTAACACCCAAATTGCGCCATTCGGCTACGCTTTTATACTGGCTATGCCGCTCATGAACACGCGAGCAGACGGGCGAGTTTAACTTGGTTTTGTACGCGCCCACGTCAAAGCCATTCGGCAAAGAGGCTCGCACGCCCCATGGCTGGCCCTGACGCCAACCCGAATCCTTAAAATAAGCGGCGATAGAGGCCAAAGTGTCAGCGCGATTGTTCATAATATCGGCTCTGCCATCGCCGTCGCCATCGGTCGCAAGCCGCAAAAACACGCTCGGCAAAAATTGCGGATTACCAAAGGCGCCTGCCCAGCTTCCCTTCAATTGCGACCGCGAAAAGCCGCGATCGGCCACTTTAAGCAAAGCGATAAATTCGCCGGAGAACAACTCTCTGCGTCGCCCTTCCCAAGCCAATGTTGCCAAGGCTTGCGACAGGTCAAACGTGCCTTTGACACGGCCATAGGCGGTCTCATGCCCCCAAATCGCGACGAGAATTTCACCGGGCACGCCGTATTGCGCCTCGACATTGCGCAAAATTGAACTGGCAGAAGCATATTCGCGCCGCCCTCCGCCAATCCGTGCGCCATCAACGTGGCGTGCGATATAAGGGGCCAGCGCTGGAAAACCGCTGCGCGTGCGGGTGCCTGGTTGGGCGCGATCAAGCCGGATAACGCGATCATTGGGGGTAAGGCCGGCGGTCATGCGATCAATCGTTGCCTCGCTTACGCCTTCTGCGCGTGCACGCGATTTCAGCACTTCAACATAAGAGCCAAAAGACTGGCCTTGCGTTTGCGCAGACAAAGGGGCTGATTGGGCGGTAAAGGCCATTGCAGCGGCGGACAAAATCACGGCCATGCGCGATTTGAAGGAGTGCTTCTTGATCATGTGCGCTCATTGTCACCCGCCCGCGCGAATACCAACAGCATTCTTACGCTTTTCGACGAATTGAGCGGGCTACGCGATGATTGCCTCATTCTCTGCACGAATTTGGCCTTAAGACTGCCTTAGCCAATCGGGCTTATCGGGGTTTTTGCGCAAAAAATTGCGTCGGAGACGTTTTAGAGGCGTGACAAACGCTCAACTTCTCCCTAGCGGTTTTTGCCGAGCGGACAGGTGGCAGAGCGGTTGAATGCACCGGTCTTGAAAACCGGCAAGGGTGCAAGCCCTTCGTGGGTTCGAATCCCACCCTGTCCGCCATAAGCGCTCGCCTTTTTTAAGGTGGGCGCTTTTTGTTTGCGCAAGCAGCAAAGCGCAAAAACTGGATTTGTGCGAAAAATGGCGACAATTTCCAAGCCTCTTCCCTCGCCTTAAGTCCATATGCTCAACAACTCGCGGCGGGTCACATCTAAGTGGCTGTATTTGTATAGGATTGGGCAAAGCACTAGACTGCTTGGGTAGGCAGCATTGGGGGAAGACTGTGCGACGGATCATAACAGCTTTTTTGACTAGCCTTATTTTGACAGGCTGCGTCGGCAATATGATTAAGCAGAAGGTTCCTCTGCAAGGACAAGCTGAATATTGCGGCATCCACCGCTATGCCATCGATGTGCAATATGCGCCGCGCGCTGCTGGCAGCGACCCTGAAACCACTTTGGGCAACTATCGCAAGGCTCTCTCTAAGGCATTCGAACAAGGCAAAGGCGACCTTTTGTTCTTGTCAGGCGGAGGACAAAACGGTGCCTTTGGGGCGGGTTTCCTCTCTGGTTGGCATGTTCGAGACGGCGGCCTGCCAAAGTTTCGAGTGGTCACCGGTGTCAGCACTGGCGCTTTGCAATCAACGGGGGTCTTTATTGGCCGGCCCGACATCACCCTGGCGGGCTATACGATCGATAAAGAAAGCCAAATATTGCAGCCCTTCATCTCGGCCAGCGATCTGGAAAGCGGCATTCCCATCACCGCTGCTGTGACCACCCTAACTAGGGGCGCATTTGCCGATCTTATACCGCTAAAGAGCCATTTGGATGCGCTTTATACTCCTGATATCATGCTCGAAGTTGCCGCGCGCGCAGATACTGGAGCGAAATTGTTTGCAGGCGCGACCGACGTTGATGCGGGCAAAGCCATCGCCTTTGATTTGACCGAGCTTGCGACACGCTATCGCAAGGCAGAGGAGCAAGATGATAAGGATCGGATCAAGTCCTGCTACCTCGATGCCCTCATTGCTTCGTCGATAGTGCCGCCGGGCGCAAAACCGCGCTT
>CAZTFZ010000046.1:0-11075 GCA_964613105.1 uncultured Porphyrobacter sp.
CGCCCCGAGGGCATTCAGCAAGCGATGCAGATTGGCGCAGATCGATTGCTCGAGGGGGTCGGCTATGCCCTTCTCAATCACGAGCCGGGCCGCGCAACCGGCCTTGGTGTTGATACAGGCCGCTATGCCGAGATGCGTGGGCGCTTGGCCGATAAATCGCAAGCGGGCCTTGATGCCTATGCCAGCCAGCTGCAATCCGACCTAGCCTTGGTCCGCGATTATCCGCGCGAGGGATTAAACGCTGACACGGTCACCAATCTCGATGTGGTGGAAAGCGGCTATCAAACGGCGCTTGATGGATTTGCCCTGCCCTATGGCGATGTTGCGGTGGGCGCATGGCGCAATGCGCCCTATGTGGTGATCCAAAATGTGGGGGCTTACATCGACTATCCGCGCTTTATGGATGCCACCCATCCCGTGCGTGATGCGGGAGATATTGGCTATTATCTCAATCGCTTATCTGCCCTTCCTGATGTTCTTTCGGGCGAGACAGAGCGAATGCAGGCCGCGCGAGCAATCGGCATGGTGCCGCCCGATTTTCTGCTCGACAAAGCCATCGCTCAGATGGAGACCGCGATCAAAGATGCGGGCCAAGGCGGCGCATTGGTCAGCGCGCTGACCAGCAAGATCGTTGCCACTATGGGCGAGGATGCCTTGGGCGAATGGGGCGAACGCGCTTACGATATCACAACGCAAGACATCGCGCCTGCTTTGGCCAGCCAGCTTGAGGAATTGAAGGCGCAACGCGCCGTCGCTGACAGCGATCCGGGCATGTGGTCCCAGCCCCAAGGCGATGAATGGTATGCATGGGCCTTGCGTGCCAGCACCACAACATCGCTTTCGCCTGATGAAGTGCATGAGCGCGGCCTTGAGGAGTTGGAGGCGCTTCATGCCCGCATGGACCCGATCCTCAAGGACATTGGCTATACCAGCGGAACCGTGGGCGAACGGATGCAGGCCTTGTCCCAAGACGAGCGTTACAAATTCTCGCCCGGGGACAAGGGCCGCGAAGAGATTTTTGCGCTGATCGATGATCGGATTGCGTGGATCAAGGCGCAAATGCCGCGTGCGTTTAACACTCTGGTCGACCCCAATATGGAGGTTCGCCGCATCCCCCTAAACGAGGAACCGGGCGCACCGGGAGCTTATGGCGGCGCAGGCAGCAAGGATGGCAGCATTCCCGGTCGTTTTTGGATCAATTTGCGAACCACCGATCTGCACCGCAAATATGACCTGCCCGATTTGACTTTCCACGAGAGCATTCCCGGCCATGTATGGGAGGGCGAATATTCCAACCGCCTGCCGCTCATCCGCTCAATCCTCGCCTTCAACGCCTTTAGCGAAGGCTGGGCGCTTTATGGCGAGCAATTGGCCGATGAACTGGGCGCTTATGATGACTTTACCGTCGGGCGGCTTGGCTATCTGCAATCCTTGGCCTTCCGCGCGTGCCGCATGGTGGTCGACACAGGGCTTCATCACAAGCGCTGGAGCCGCGAGAAGGCGCGCAACTTCTTTGTGGAACGCAATGGCAGCAAATATGAAGAGGTCGCAAGCGAGGTTGACCGCTATTGCAGCTGGCCGGGGCAAGCCTGCGGATATAAGGTTGGCCATAGCGAGATTGTCCGCCTGCGCAGCAATGCAGAGGCGCAATTGGGCGCAGCTTACGACGTCAAAGCCTTTAACGATGCAGTGATCTTGGGCGGAAATGCACCGCTTGATGTGCTGGCGAAGAATGTCGGGCGCTATGTAACAAGTGTAGAGCGTTAAACCTCGCGTAAGCCAAGGCCTCAAACCTCCAACTTTTTGCTATTTACTTATAAAATGCGCTGGATATGTTCTTGCGCTATGAAATTGAGTGTATTTGCAAAGCTATTTCTCGCAATCGGACTGTTCCTAGGCATTAGCGCCAATGCCAGCGCCGCTTGGTATGAAGCATCATCTGACAATTTCGTTATCTATGCCGATGACCGCGAAAAAGACATTAAGCGCTTTGCCCAAAATCTTGAGCAATTTCACGCTGCAATGGAATTTCTGACCAGCCGCAAGCTTGAAAAGCCAAGCCCGTCTAATCGTGTGACCATTTATGTGGTCGGCAACCAGCGTGCAGTTCGGCGCCTGTCAGGCGGAGACAACCGATATGTTGCAGGCTTTTACGTTCCGCGTGCGGGCGGATCGACCGCCTTTGTGCAGGACATCAAATTTAAGAATGGCTATCCGCATTTCTCGACCGTGGTCTTGCTGCATGAATATGCGCACCATTTCCTCATGTCCTCCAGCTCCTTTGCGATGCCGCGTTGGGCCAATGAAGGCGCGGCGGAGTTTTTCGCTGCTGCGACCTTCAAAAGTGATGGCGGAATGTGGATCGGACGGCCTGCGCAACATCGGGCGAATGACTTTGCCTTTGCCGATAAGGTGACCGTCCGCGAGCTGCTCGATCCTGAATTGTATGAGCGCAACAAGGGCAAAGGCTTCGACGCTTTCTACGCGCAAAGCTGGCTCTTGTATCACTATCTGACCTTTTCAGAGGAACGACAGGGCCAGCTTACCGGCTATCTTCGCGGCATTGCAGGCGGCCAAACTTCGATGCAAGCAGCACAGGAAAGCTTTGGTGATTTGAGCCAGCTTCAAAAAGAGTTGCGAGGTTACTTGCGGCAACGCCGCATGACGACCTTTGCCTTGCAGCCCGATATGATCCCCATTGGCGACATAGTTTTGCGCAAGCTGCCCAAGGGCGAGGCAGAGATGATGGATGTCCGCATGCAGTCAAAACGCGGCGTCACACGCGAACAAGCGCTGGAATTGCTACCCGAAGCGCGCGAGATTGCCGCTCAATTTGGCAATGATCCTGCCGTTTTGGCCGCTTTGGCTGAGGCAGAGCATGACGCTGGCAATGATGCAGAAGCAATTGCGGCAGCCGATAGAGCGCTTGCGCTCGACCCAGCCAATAAGGATGCCCATGTCCAAAAAGGCTATTCGCTTTTCCGCATGGCCGCTGACGCAGAGCCAGAGGATGAACCAGCAGCCTATGGCCGGGCAATGCGCGCCTTTTCCAAGCTCAACGCTTTGGAAAATGACCATCCACTGCCGCTCATCTATTTCTACCGCAGCTATGCAGAGCAAGGCAAAGCCCCTTCCGAAAATGCCCGCGCGGCATTGGAGCGAGCGTCGGTTCTTGCCCCCTTTGACCACGGCCTCGCCTTCCAAACGGCTTTGATGCAGGCTGGTGAAGGTAAGATTGCGATTGCCACTCAAACCATTGCGCCGGTCGCTGCCAACCCGCATGGCGGCGCAGGCGTTTTGGCCGCGCGTTTGCTGATGGCAGGGCTTGAAAAGGCCGAAGAGGGCAAGCCGTTTCGATATCGCCCACCCGTTGTTGAGCGGATGAAGGATGAGGCCAGCGAATAACCTCTTGGCTGGCTGACCTGCGACGACCTTTCGCTGCTAAGTTTTTCCTATGTGAAACCCAAACCGCGCAAAAAAAGGGGAGCAGGCCGTCAAAGCCTTGCTCCCCATTTTCCCGTGCTGCGCTCACGCACCAAAATGCGCGGCCCTTGCCTAAGGCTTAGCTCTTCCCAAAGAGCCCCTTGGCAATATCCATAACATCATTGATCGGGTTGCCGTCGCCATCGCGGTCGAGCATTGAGGCAAGCCCTGCAAGAGCGCCGCCCTCGCCGCTTTCGCCTTGCATCTTACCGGCCAGATCACCAAGCGCGCCTTCGCCGCCCATTTGCTCCATAATGCCGCCAAGAGCGCCAGCATCCATGCCGGTCTTTTCAGCAGCGAGTTCAACCGTATCGCCATCTTCGCCATGCGACTGGCCAAGCGCTGCAACGGCTTGTTCTGCCATTGCCGGGTCAATTCCGACCTTTTCTGCAATGCTTGCGATTGTGTCTGGCGAGCCTGCGACTTGGCTCAAAATTCCGTCCAAAATACTCATGAATGATCCCCTTGTTGTTGATGCCGGATGGGATGAGCATCCGATCTGTTCGAGAAAGTCATAGCAGAGCTTAGATGTATCGGAGCAAAATAGTTTCTCGCTCCGACGCAAAAAGCCCCCGCAGCGACCACTAGGACCACCGCAGAGGCTTTTTGTTCGTCCGTTTTATCGGAAATGTTCGCTTAGGCAGCGACACCGCGAATCGGGGCTGCATCGCGAACGCCTTGATCGACATGGGCCGCAAAGGGCTCAAAATTGTCGACGAACAATTGCACAAGCTTTTGCGCCGCTTGGTCATATTCTTCGCCATCAGCCCAAGTCGTGCGCGGGTCTAGAATAGCGCTATCAACGCCGCTTACCAAGACCGGCACATCAAAGCCGAAATTGGCGTCCTTGCGGAACTCCGCATCATTCAAAGAGCCATCAAGCGCCGCATTCAGCAACGCCCTCGTCGCTTTGATTGGCATACGATTGCCAACGCCATATTTGCCGCCGGTCCAACCGGTGTTGACGAGCCAGCACTGAGCGCCGCCTTCGGCAATGCGTTTTTTGAGAAGGTTGCCGTAAACGCTGGGATGGCGCGGCATAAACGGCGCACCAAAACAGGTTGAGAATGTGGCCTCAGGCTCGGTCACACCGATTTCAGTGCCAGCAACCTTGGCGGTATAGCCCGACAAGAAGTGATACATCGCTTGGTCAGGGGTCAGCCGCGCTATCGGAGGCAGCACGCCAAAGGCATCGGCTGTCAGCATGATGACCGTGCTGGGCGGCGGACCCATATTCTTTTCAGAGGTGTTCGGGATCGAGCTTAGCGGATAAGCGCCGCGAGTGTTCTCAGCGAGAGAATTGTCATCCAGATCAATCTCGCCAGCTTCATCCATCACCACATTTTCAAGCACGGTTCCGGCCATTTGCGTGGTCGCGTAAATCTCTGGCTCTGCCTCTTGCGACAGGCGGATCATCTTGGCGTAACAACCGCCCTCGAAATTGAAGACTGCTGTGTCGGACCAGCCGTGCTCGTCATCACCGATAAGCGTGCGGCTGGCATCAGCACTTAGCGTGGTTTTGCCAGTGCCTGACAAACCAAAGAACACTGCACTTTTGCCGTCAGGGCCAATATTGGCAGAGCAATGCATCGGCATAACGCCCTTCACAGGCAGCAGATAGTTGAGGATGCCAAACACGCTCTTTTTCATTTCGCCAGCATAGCGAGTGCCGCCAATAAGAATGAGTTTCTCTGTAAGGTTCACCGCAACCACGGTTTCACCGCGCGTGCCGTGCCGTGCCGGATCAGCCTTAAAGCTGGGCAGGTCGATGATCGTATATTCTGGCGTGAAGCCTTCCAACTCGCTCGCCTCGGGGCGTACAAGCATGGTGCGAATGAATTGGTTGTGCCATGCCATCTCATTGATGACCCGCACATTCACGCGATGCTCTGGCTGGGAGCCACCAAACAAATCAGCGACGTAAAGCGTCTCTTTTTCACCAAGCGCAGCGAGGAAGTCTTCCTTTAGCGCAGCAAAATGATCGGGGCCGATGGAGGCGTTATTGTCCCACCATACGTTATCTTCTGTTCCCGAATCGCGAACGATGAATTTGTCCTTCGCGCTACGCCCAGTGTGCTTGCCGGTCTCAACAACCAGCGGGCCGTTCTTTGCAAGACGCCCTTCGCCATTGGCAACCGCGTGCTCAGTCAGCTCAGCAGATGACAGATTGGCGTGAATTGTCGCTTCGGTAGAAATGCCCTGATCGGCAAGCGTATGTGAAAGAGGAATGGCCATGGGACTCTCCAGTCGGTATAATTTATTATCATTGGAGCCGGCTACGTTCGCATGGGGGGTGCAAGAACGTGGGGAATGCGGCATAGTCGCGCAGGACGTCCCGCGCTGAGTGGCTCGTTATTACAAAACTGAGCGCGCGACGACCCTTGAAACGTGCAATGTTTCGATCTGGGATTGCAGATAATCGAAGGGTAAACATGCAAAAAGAGCGACAGCGATGACACAGATGAGCCAATCAGCCACGGATATTTCTGGCTCAGCTGTGGGCGTTACAAAGGAAGATGAGGCTCCAAACGAAGGCCGGACAGTCATTGCGCTGGTCGATGACGACCGCAATATCTTGACCACTGTTTCCATCGCCCTGCAGGCCGAAGGCTTTGCAACGCGGGTCTATTCTGACGGCGAGGCGGCGCTCAAAGCGCTCTTGGAGAACCCGCCTGACTTGGCCGTATTCGACATTAAAATGCCGCGCATGGATGGAATGGAATTGTTGAAATTGCTGCGGATGCACACAGCTCTGCCAGTCATATTCCTTACCAGCAAAGATGATGAGGAAGACGAGGAAGCAGGGCTGGAACTCGGCGCCGATGATTACATCGCCAAGCCTTTCTCTTTGCGCCTGCTGCTGGCCCGTATACGTGCGATTCTAAGGCGCGGCGACAATTGGGTGCCCGATGATGGCGACGATAAGACTGAGGAGCGTCCGGCCCAATTGATCGAACGCGGACCGCTTGAAATGGACCCTGCGCGTCACAAAGTAACGTGGCACGGCAAGCCTGTTTCTCTGACCGTAACCGAGTTCCTTATTCTTGAAGCGCTTGCAGCGCGGCCGGGCGTCATAAAAAGCCGCAATCAATTGATGGATGCGGCATACCCCGATGATGTCTTCGTGGATGATCGCACGGTTGATAGCCATATTAAGCGCATGCGGCGCAAATTCCGCGTAACCGACGACAGCTTCAAAGCGATCGATACGCTATATGGGGCAGGCTACAGCTTCACCGATGGCTAACCCATTGCGAAAAGACGAGCAGCGCAATGTCATGCGCAGCAATAGCGGCGATGCACGCACGCGCTGGTCGCGCAGATTGTCGCTCACCAGTCGGATCTTGTTTGTTAACGTAGTCCCGCTCGTTCTGCTGGGCGGCGGGATCATCTATCTCGATAGCTATCGCAAGCAATTGCTGGACGAGCGCTTTAAGCTGGCCTTGGTCGAGGCCCAGATCACAGCCGAAGCTTTGGCAGGCGCAACCACTCAGCGCAAAGAAGCCCTGCTGATCCAGATCGGCAAAGAGCAGCGTTTGCGCATTCGCTTTTACGATCCTGACGGCGCTCTTGAAGGGGATAGCTGGGAACTTGCCCCTCCCACCTTCACTATTGGCCGCTCGGCTGAGGGAGAAGACGCCTTCGCATTGACCCTTGATCGGTGGTTCGACCGCGTTGTGGGCGCACCAACGCTGCCAGATTATCGCGAACCGCAAGCCGACCTTGCTGATGCTTGGCCCGAATTGGCGCGCGCTCGGCAGGAAAGCCTCACCCAGATCGTCCTGCGCGAAGCGATAGACGGAACCCATGTTATCAATGCCGCTGCGCCAGTCGGCCTAGATGGCGAGGCTATGCTGATAACCCGCAACCCAATTGATATTACCGAAGCCGTGCGCGAAGCCCGCACAACCGTTGCAATGGTCGTCCTGCTCGCATTGTTTGTTTCGACCATGCTCTCGCTTTTCTTAGCCCAAACGATTGTCAGGCCGCTGCGTGAACTGGTGGCCGCAGCCGTGCGCGTCCGCCAAGGCCGTGATCGCCGGGTGGAGGTTCCGCGCCTGCCTGAAAGGCGCGATGAGATTGGCATGCTCGCCCGCGCAATCTCGGATATGACCCAAGCCTTGCGGATGCGGATTGATGCTGTGGAGAGTTTTGCCGCGGATGTCGCGCATGAGATTAAGAACCCGCTGGCTTCTCTGCGCAGCGCAACCGAAAGCTTGAGCAAGGTCACTGATCCCGATTTGCGCGAGCAATTGCTCGATGTCGCTAGCCATGATGTGCGGCGCATTGACCGGCTAGTGACAGAAATATCCGAGGCGAGCCGTATTGACGCAGAATTGTCGCGCGCCGTTTTTGAGCAGATTGACCTAACCCAATTGCTCACCAACATTATCGGCTCACGCGAAGACCGATCTCAGAACGATGGGCATGAAATCCAATTGAACACCCCTATTGGCGGCGCATTGATAATGGGCGAGCCATCGAGGCTGGAACGCGTCATCACCAATTTGCTCGACAATGCGGTGTCGTTTTCGCCACCTGATGCGGCAATCGAAATCGATGTGACAGCCGATGATGACTGGGTGACAGCCAGCATTTCGGATCGCGGGCCGGGCATCCCTAATGACCGCACAGAGCAAGTCTTCCAACGCTTTCACTCGGTCAGACCGGATGCTGAGGATTTTGGCCAGCATTCAGGTCTAGGCCTTGCCATCGCGCGCTCTATTGCAGAAGCGCATGACGGCACTCTGACCGCTGCCGCGCGCGGCGATGGCAAAGAAGGCGCATGCCTAACGCTGGGACTGCCCGCTTTCGAAAAGACGCGCGGCTAGCCCCGCACCAGTCCCGGATGAGCAAGAGCAATCATACGACCAGCAAACAAGCGGTTCTTGCTAATGTCACAGCTGTCTCGCTTAATGGCAAAGGCATTCTGATAGAGGGCAAGCCAGGCAGCGGTAAATCGAGCCTTGCGCTCAGCCTTATTGATCGCGGGGCCCAATTGATCGGGGATGATGCGATCCAGCTTGAGCTGCGCGGACCTGAAATTTGGGCATCACCGCCGCCCAATATTGCTGGCCTCATCGAAGTGCGCGGCCTTGGCCTTGTTGAAATGCCAATGTGCGAAGCGCCAATTCATCTGATTTTGCAGCTTGGCCCCAAGCCCGCTCGCATGCCCGAAACTGGAACGAAAAGCCTGCTTGGCGCTCTCATTCCCACCCTGCCGATCGAGGCAGGCGTTCCAAACCAAGCGCTTATCGCAGAACTTGCGCTTTCCCGCTTCGGCTTAAGCTGACACACTCGCGGCATATGACACATGATTCGCAAGCCCCCGAAACTCCCACTAGCGTAGAAGAGCAAAGGCAAAGAATCCTGCTCGTTACTGGCATGTCAGGCGCTGGCAAAACCGGCGCGCTGCACACTTTGGAAGACATGGGCTGGGAGACGATTGATAACGTCCCTGTAAGACTGCTGCGACGTTTGTTGAGCCGCGACGACGGGCCCGCAGTGCCGCTCGCACTGGGCATCGATTCGCGAACGCGCGGGCTCATTCCGGCTAAACTCATAAGCATGATCGAAAAGCTCGCCGAGGCAGAGGGGCTGACATTTGAAATGCTTTTTCTCGATTGCGCAAGCGGCGAGATTGAGCGCCGTTACAATGAAACCCGCCGCCGCCATCCCCTCGCAGATGGGCGCCCAGTCCTCGATGGGATCAAGGCAGAGCGCGAATTGCTCGACCCATTGCGGCGCTGGGCTTCGATGGTTGTCGATACGACCGATTATTCGAGCAACCAGCTGCAACAGGTTCTGCGCGAGCGCTTTGCTGATGATGCGCCCAAGGGCCTCTCGCTCACAGTCACTAGCTTTGGTTTTGCCCGCGGCATGCCGCCGCTTGCTGATCTGGTTTTTGACATGCGCTTTTTGGACAATCCGCATTGGTTTAGAGAATTGCGCGAGCTCACTGGCCTCGATTCTGCGATTGGCGACTATATCGAGAAAGACCCCGGATTTCGCCCAGAGTATGAACGGATGCAGGAGCTGATCTTATCGCTTTTGCCGCGCTATGCAGCGCAAGGCCGCGCTTATCTAACCGTCGCATTTGGCTGCACTGGCGGGCGTCATCGCTCGGTCTATACAGCCGAAACCATGGGCAAAAGCTTGCGCGATGCTGGCTATGATCCGACCATTCTGCACCGCAATTTGGCAACCCGCATCACCGATACCACCGAGGGGCAGGCACCCACAGGAGGTTGACAGCTGCCCCAGTCAGGCTCAAGGGCGGCATCCCTAGCTAATTGATCGGCCATAAACCCAATGGCGTGATGCGGCGCTAAACAGCCCGCCATCGGCCTTAAGTCTAACGGATCGCTGCGTATGATTGGTATCATCCTCGTAACACATGGCGACCTTGCTCGGCATTTTATCGACGCAATGGAGCATGTGGTTGGGCCGCAAACTCAGATTTCAGCAATCTGCATCGGCCCCAATGACGACATGGAACAGCGCCGCAAGGACATTTCAGATGCCATTGCCGAGGTCGACACTGGCTCTGGCGCAGTCATGCTCACTGATTTGTTTGGCGGAACCCCATCCAATCTTGCCATCTCCTTGCTTGAGGCGGGGAGGATCGAAGTCATTGCTGGTATCAACCTGCCAATGCTGATCCGCCTTGCTGGCGCTCGCAAATCAATGGGCGTGACCGATGCGGTTCATGCAGCGCAAGAGGCGGGCCGCAATTACATTACGGTCGCTTCTGAATTTCTCGGCCAAAACGAAGCCCAACCCCATAAGAAAGCATCATGAGCGCCGAGCTGCGCCGCCAGCTAACCGTCGTCAATGAGCGCGGCCTGCACGCACGCGCTAGCGCGAAATTTGTGGGCGCGGTCGCTGAACTGTCCGACGCGACATCAGTTCGCGTTGCTAAGGATGGCAATGAGGCAGCGGGCGGATCGATCCTTGGCCTAATGATGCTGGGGGCAGCGATAGGCGATGAAATCACCCTGATCGTCAGCGGGGATGACGCCGAGAACGTCATGAATGATCTTGCCGCCATCGTCGAAGATGGTTTCGGCGAAGTTTGAGCATTGTCGCGCTTGATTGCGCATCTATCCAATAGCGTAGCGCTGCGACCTCGTCTAAGGCGTCAAAATCATGATTGAGCGTCGCCAGATCACGGGATTTTCCAATCCAACCGTCAAAGCGCTGAGGCGCTTGCGCGATAAAAAGCACCGTAAGCGCGAGGGCAAATTCCTCGCCGAGGGCTTGCGCCTGCTCACTGATGCGCGCGAAAATGGTCATGTGCCCGAATTGCTGGTGCTATCAAGTGCTCGCGAGCCGCATGATCTGCTCGGTCAGCTTGAGCGCGATGTCGCCGCAAATGGCGGAGAGATAATCGAAACCGCGCCAGACATTCTCACCAAGATCACTGGCAAGGACAATCCGCAGACAGTCGCAGGCGTCTTTACAGAATTTGATACTGCGCTTGAGAATTTGGACCGCATGGCTGCACCCATTTGGCTGGTGGCGCAGGCGCTGCGCGATCCGGGCAATTTGGGGACGATGCTGCGAACGGGTGACGCTTTGGGCGCAGGCGG
>CAZTFZ010000047.1:0-10777 GCA_964613105.1 uncultured Porphyrobacter sp.
GCGCATGGGTTTGCTGCACAGGCTGCCGGTGCACATGCACCACATGGAGCGCATTGCGCGCTGGCTGCAGTTGGTGCTCCAGCAACTGCTACGGCGAGGCCGCCAGCAACCATGAGCATCTTTGCGATATTTTGAGCATTAGTCATAAGTAAATACCTTTCATGAGGGTCCTAGCAAATCAAAATGAGGACAGTTTTTTTAAAAGTGAAACAACGTCTTTTCTTTAAACAATAATCAAAGAGCCATCAAATCCGATCAGCTCATCTGGGGCGACTTACCCACCAAAGCGAGCATCGTCAGGAACGTCGGCCCAAGCAATATTGGCTTTTGAGATGAAGCCAGGAATATCTTTCAGCCAATTGGTCTGAACCTGCTTGTTGAAGTTCAGATAGAGCTTGCCGCCAACGACTTTGTAGACCTTTGGATCACCCGGAGCGAGTGAACCGCGAGCCATGGCCCAAGCACAATGCCCGCCATATTGGGGAGCGTATGCGTCGGGGTCGGCCTTGAACTTGTTGGCATTGGCTTGGCTTGAGAAACGCCATTCAGCGCCATCATGCTCGACTGTAAAGCGAGCGCTGCCGATTACTGGCACGCCATCGCCTTGGAAGTAGCTGACAGTGTCATAGCCGCCGACCGCGATATTCTCGCCTTGCACACCGACATAGATCGGACCAGCATTGGCTACAGTTGCAAGAGCAAGAGGAGCCGCAATGGCCGCTGCTGCGAAGATAAAAAGATTTTTCATTTGTAAGCCTCCTAATTGAACGAACCGCCTGGGGGAGCGGCCTGAATGTCTACCAAGCCGGTGAGAAACCGTTTGTATTGCCTGATGTGTTGAGCTTCGGCGGCGGCAGCGAGGAAGTTACAGCTGTGTCTTATTTTTGTGGCTTTTTGGCAGGAAGATTTGGCTTGCCTTACGCAAACTTTGCGGAAATTCACATATTGCCAAGCGCCGCTCAAACGCGCATTAAGCATCACCATGACACAGACTGATTGCCAGCTACGACTTATGTGCCCGCCCGGGCTTAAACGGGTGTGAAAGCCGCGCCTATTTGTGGGCGCGCTAATTCACTCGAGGGACACAGTGCACAGTCCGAGCGAACCTTCTCGGAATAAATTTTCAAATTATGCGCCCGAATATAAGGGCTCAAGATAAGCGTCCCCAGATGGACTCTCCAGGATGGACGCAGCGAGAAAAGCAATGTCGATGTTAAACGATCCCGCCACTAAATATAAACGCTTCCCACAAGTTGATCTGCCCGACCGGCAATGGCCCTCGCGCAGCATAACGGCCCCGCCACGCTGGCTCTCTACCGATTTGCGCGATGGCAATCAGTCGATCATCGACCCGATGGACGCTCATAAGAAGAACCGCTTCTTCGACTTGCTCCTCGAAGTCGGTGTCAAAGAGATTGAGGTTGGCTTTCCAAGCGCTGGCGAGACAGAGTTCGATTTCATCAGCGGGCTTGCCCAATCTGATCGCGTGCCAGAGGATGTCTTGCTGCAAGTCCTCACCCAAAGCCGCGAAGACTTGATCCGCACCAGCTTTGCCAGCCTCACAGGCGCTCGGGCGGCAATCGTGCATTTATATAACGCTGTTAGCCCCGCATGGCGCGATATCGTCTTTCAGATGAGCCGCGATGAGGTTCGCAATATTGCCATCGCAGGCGCAAAAGTGATGCGCGATGAGGCAAGCAAGCAGCCCAATACTGAGTGGCACTTCCAATATTCGCCCGAGACCTTTTCAACCGCAGAGCTCGATTTCAGCCTAGAGGTTTGCGAGGCTGTGATGGGCGTTCTTGCGCCTACACCCGATCATCCAATCATTTTGAACTTGCCCGCCACGGTCGAGGCATCAGGGCCCAATGTTTATGCCGATCAGATCGAATATTTCATTCGCAATCTGCCCAATCGCGAGAGCGCTGTGATCAGCCTGCACACCCACAATGATCGCGGAACCGGAGTAGCCGCCGCCGAGCTCGGGCTGATGGCAGGCGCTGACCGGGTCGAAGGCTGCTTGTTTGGCAATGGCGAGCGGACGGGCAATTGCTGCCTCGTGACAATGGCGCTCAACATGTACACTCAAGGATTGAACCCAGAGCTTGATTTCTCCGACATAGATCGGGTTATCGAGACCGTCGAGTTTTGCAACGAACTGCCCGTCCATCAACGCCACCCCTATGGCGGCGAACTGGTCTTCACGGCATTTTCGGGCAGCCATCAGGACGCGATCAAGAAAGGCTTTGCAGCCAATGAAGCGCAGAATGATACGCAGTGGCGTGTGCCTTACCTGCCGATTGACCCTGCCGATTTGGGCCGCGATTACGAAGCGGTGATCCGCGTCAATTCGCAAAGCGGCAAAGGTGGTTTTGCATGGGTGCTCGAACAGGATCAGGGGCTAAAACTGCCCAAGAAAATGCAGGCCAATTTCGCTCCGCATGTGCAAGCCATGGCCGATGATCTTGGCCGCGAATTGGAGGCCGGCGATATATGGACCGCTTTTAAATCAGCCTATCATATCGAGACAGAGGAACGCCATTTCAGCCTCGTCAATTATGAAGAACGCCGCGCAAGCGATGGCTCTAGACTGTTTAGCGGAACCATCGCGGTGGAAGGAACGGAGCAGAGCGTATCGGGGCGCGGCAATGGCCTTATCTCGTCGGTTCTGACAACGATCGAGACAGCCTTTGGCCTCGACCTAAGGGTTGCCGATTATACCGAGCATGCGCTTGGGACAGGCCGCGATGCGCGCGCGGCTGCCTATCTAGAATGCAAGACCAAAAGCGGAGCGACCATTTGGGGCGTCGGCATTGACGAGGATGTTGCAACGGCCAGCGTTCGGGCGGTTCTAAGTGCGGCCAACTCAGCAGCCATGCTGTAAACCGCTATAGCCCTGCCTAAGGTTGAACAGTGGTTTTGATGGTCTTTTTGACGGAACCATCTTTGCGTACCAAATCGGCCATGAAGGCCTCAGTGCCCTCTTGCAGGCCGCTAATCACCTGATTGAGGCTGCTGGCAGAGCCTGAAGCTTGTTCCAATTGCTCGCTGACGCCGTCCACAAGATCGCGAATGCCCCTGACTGCATCGCTCGAAGCGGCCGCGCCATCGGCCGTTTGCCGCGCTTTGATTGAAATGCGCGCGACACCATCGATCTGTTCTGAAACATCCTCGCAAACTGTCTGGGTCATTTGGCGCACCTCATCCAAAGTCCGCAGCATCGAATGTTTTGAAGACAATGCCGCTGCGCTCGACGTTTTGATCGAGTGCAAATGAGCAACGATCTCCTCCGTCGCCCGCTCAGTTTGTTCTGAGAGACCCTTGATCTCGCTCGCTACGACAGAGAATCCCAACCCTGCAGAACCTGCCCTTGCCGCTTCAATTCGAGCATTGAGAGCCAAGACGCTCGTTTGCGACGTGATCGTTTTGATCATATTGATAATGGATTGGATTGATGCGCTTTGCGCAGTCAAATCATCAACTTTGCTGGCAGCCTCCTCAGCAGCAGAGCTCACCCCGCCTAATTGCTCAGACGCATTGCACAGTTCATCTGAGATGCGGGCCAAAGTAACTTGCAGCTCCTGCGTTTCGCCAGCGCTAGCCTTCATCGCACTGGCAGAACCAAGCGATGCTTCTGCAACTTCATCCACCAGCGTGAGCAATTGATGGGAAATGGTGTTCGCAGCATTGGCCTGATCTTTACTGACCGTGCTTTGGTGCGCCGCAAGCTCAACCGCTTTCGTGATTGTTCGGCGGAATTGCTCGGCCTTTTTCTCGACCCACTGGTCACGGGCTTTTTGCTCTTCTTCTTGAACAGTCGTCAGCAGAATTTCTGTATCCAGAGCATTGAGGCGCGAAATCTTTGTGACCAATCGGCAGGCTTCTTCTTGGGAACGCGCGTTTTCGATAATCAGCCGACTCGCTTGGGATTGACACTCACCCATGGCACCAACATGAAAGCATGGCTTGGTTGATGACTGAAAAACGACGCGCGCAAGCTGAGAACTCAGCTTCACCCGCTCAACATCAATTCGATCTGAGTGAAGCTCAGTGAGGTTTTCTCGGGCCGCCTCGATAGCTCTGGCCTGCTTTGTTTCATCATAAACAAGCCCTGTTGTCTCGCAAAAGCGTGCAACATAAAGTTTGGCCATTTCCAAAATATGCGGGCGCACTATTTGCCCTATCCGCGCCCAATCAGGGTCATCTGGGTCGTCTATGCCGAATGCCAACAGCCGAGAGCGAGCCGAATTGGCAGATTGATCTGCAACTGGCTTCTGTGCCGCAGCATAGCTCGTTTGCACAATTGCTTGTTCATGAGGCTCAGTTCGAGACGCACCAAGTGTGAACCTGTCTCTTTCAGCGAAGATACCGCGCTTCATAAGGCGCTCTTTAAGTTCACCGACAGTCTGATGTTGCATTGGAGCCTCTAAACATTGCCTCAATCGACAGTGCCTCAATGGCCTTAACCCATGCATTCCCGCGAACTGCGTATTGGCCCTAGGGGCACATATCAGAGCGCTTTTGGCCCGCACTTTCCAACACGGCCATGGACGCCTCTGATTGAACGGCTAAGGTGGTCGCAAAATAAGAGAGGACAGCAAAATGAGCGAAGCCATATTAGAGCCGGATCTGCCGATCATCGATCCGCATCATCATTTGTGGGACTTACGCCCGCTCTTGCCAGCCTTCCCTGAACCAAGGCACCGCTTCTTAGAAACACTGGTTCCGGTGGCTCACTATACATTCGACCAATTGCTTGCCGACACGCAAACTGGCCACAACATTATTGGCACGGTCTTTATGGAATGCGGCGCGTTTTATGATGCGGCTCGGCCCGAAGCGATGAAACCGGTCGGCGAGGTCGAATATGTGAACGGCGTCGCAGCGCAATCGGCAAGCGGCCTTTATGGCAATTTGCGGGCATGCGCTGGCATTGTTGGCCATGCAAATTTGCTGCTGGGCGATGCAGCTGGCGCGGTTCTTGAGTGCCTGGTCGAAGCAGGCGGCAGCTCGTTTGGGGGCAGGTTCAAAGGCATTCGTCACCAAGGGGCGTGGGACGCCGATCCAGAAGTACTGGGCCCTCCCTTTCATGCTCCTGAAGGGCTTTACCGCGACGCCGCTTTTCGCGAGGGATTTGCCCATTTGGGCCGCTTGGGGTTGAGCTTTGATGCATGGCTTCTAGAGCCGCAATTGCCCGATGTGATTGATCTTGCGCGCGCATTTCCGGATCAGCCAATTTGCCTCGATCATTGCGGCACACCTTTGGGCAATGCGAGCTATGCTGGCAAGCTTGACGAGAATTTTGAGCGCTGGCGCAGCAATATTCTTGAACTCGCCCAATGCGACAATGTCGTGGTGAAATTGGGCGGATTGGCAATGCACAATTGCGCAATGCCCGAACAAGGTCCAGCGGCCGGTGTTGGCTCTGAGGAGCTAGCAGCCTTGTGGAAACCCTATATCGACACTTGTATTGAAGCCTTTGGTTGCAAGCGCGCTATGTTTGAAAGCAATTACCCGGTCGACCGTTGGGGAGCGACCTATCCGGTCTTGTGGAACGCCTTCAAACGCTTGAGCGCAGGTGCATCTGCCGACGAAAAGAGCGACCTTTTTGCAGGCACAGCAGCGCGCTTTTACGGGGTCGAGCATCTACTGGCTGGCTAAACATCACCAATATTTTTTGCGCTTGCCGTTACGGCCTGCGCGCCATGCAAGCTTTGTGCATTTTCATGCGCTCGACACAGGCAAAAACGCGTCTTATGCACGAAGCATCAATGGCCACAGCCGGTGGTCCGCATCCCAATGGAGAAACGCATGTCTTTGCCCGCCCCCTTTAACAATTTGCGCCTGCCAGTCATCGGCTCGCCCTTGTTTATTGTGTCAGGGCCAGAGCTTGTTATTGCCCAATGCAAAGCTGGCATCGTTGGCTCTTTTCCGGCTCTCAATGCGCGCCCGCAAGCTCAACTTGACGAATGGTTGCACCAAATCACGGAAGAATTGGCGAAGCACAATCGCGAGAACCCAGACCAGCCTGCTGCGCCCTATGCGGTCAATCAGATCGTCCATAAATCCAATGATCGAGTGATGGCCGATATGGCAACTTGTGAGAAATGGCAGGTTCCCATGGTCATCACCTCGCTCGGCGCTCGCGAAGAAATCTTCGATGCAGTGCGCAATTGGGGCGGGATCACCATGCATGATGTGATCAACAACCGCTTTGCCAAAAAGGCGATTGAGAAAGGCGCGACCGGCCTCATCCCTGTGGCAGCTGGCGCTGGCGGCCATGCAGGTGCAACATCGCCTTTCGCGCTCATGCAAGAAATTCGCGAATGGTTCGACGGGCTGATCGCTTTGTCAGGCTCTATTGCAAACGGCTATTCCGTGCTTTCAGCGCAAGCGATGGGCGCAGATTTTGGCTATGTCGGAAGCGCGTTTATCGCAACAGAGGAAGCGAACGCGGACCAAGGCTATAAGGATGGCATCGTCGAGGGCAGCGCCGAGGGCATCGTTTACACCAATCTGTTTACCGGCGTGCACGGCAATTATCTGCGCTCTTCCATCGAGAAGGCCGGGCTGGACCCTGACAATCTGCCGGTCAGCGACCCTTCCAAAATGAACTTTGGCAGCGGCGGCAATACCGAGGCAAAGGCCTGGAAAGATATCTGGGGCTCTGGCCAAGGCGTAGGAGCGGTGAAGAGCGTTGGCACTGTAGAAGATATGGTCGCCCGTTTTGAGAGCGAATATCACGCAGCATTGGCTGAATTGACGGCAAAATCTGCTTACAAATCCTGGCGGGGTTAAGCGGCCCTCCGCCCATATTGTGAGAGCGGCTTTATGTCGCTCGCCACAATTGCTCAGCCATAGCGTCCAAAACCGAGAAGTCGCGGGTCTGGCCCAATTTGTCTTTGCTGTTCAAGCGCAAGGGTTGGCGGGTGTCTAACAGGCGCTGTTGCAGCGCGCGTTGCAGCAAGTTTATCCGCATGAGAGCGGCCTGATCCGCCCTATTCCGATTGATCCTGCGCTGCCGTGACCAACTGCTTTCAATCGCTCCTAGCCGCTCAATCACCATCTCATTGTAAGCGCGATGCGGTCCTCGGTGAAGCGGTAGGCCAAGCCGCTGGGCTGCCGCTTCTCCGGCGGGCAGCAACATGCCATTGCGGCGAAAATCGTCAAAGCCAACGCGCTGCCGCCCAAGCCCCTCGAACATAGGAGCGAGGCCCTCAATATTGAGGGCTTGATTGGGTATTAAATGATGGCGTTGGAGCCCGGGGTTGTAGCCGATATGGCCGCGCTTATTGACCGAACGAAAGGGCAGCTTGGGAAGATTTTTGCTCACGATTGCGCAGGGATTGCAGCCCCGGCTTAACCTTTTCTATTGCGCAAACACCCTCACAATTGAGCCATCACTAGATGGCGTGAGCACTAGCGGCCTGCCATCTATACCCATGATTTCTTGGGATTCTTTTAACGGCTCGCTTCCTGCCAAGACATCGACCAAACGGACGATAAGTTGGCTGGCTTTCACTTTGTTCGATGCAAGCGACGCCTCAATCTCTATCTCTTGGCCAGTAAAGAAAGCCAAGCCGTCAGAACGCAATGCGCCATCAGCCTGCGCCACAATGCCAGACAGTCCAAGAGCCGGAAAAGCCCCGCCGCTCAGCCATTGGCTTGCGATGCTCGTGAAATAGCTTTTGCCAATCACAGATTGTGCAGGCTGCCAAAATACGCCCAAAAGGTCTGACGAGTTGTAAGCTAGCTCTGCTGCTAGCCTGACCATGGTACGCACAACCGGCAGAGAATTGCCAGCGCCAGCCAAATGCGGGCCCGGAACTATTGCAATCGCTTCCAAGCCAGCCTCTATATCGTGGGTAAATTCAAATCGATGCCGCGGTTCTGCCAAGCGAAGCGCAGGGCCAGGCTCTAGCCCCAAACAGTCAAAAGTCAGGCCATCAACAAGCAGTTCCAGCCAAGCGGCCTCAACGAGGTCTGACGCCTCATTGTCGCCAGGGTCATGACTGATGTGGAACTGGCCTTCCTGCTCGCCGCAGCGGCGCAAAGCCATACGATCAGGTCGCTTATGCGGCGCATAAAGCAGGAACAGCCGCGCATCATTGCCGCGCTCCCATCCTGTGCCCTCGATCTGTCCTTCAATAGAAATTGGCTGGCTCTTTTACTATTATGTAACTGGTACAGTGACGCCAAATTGCGCAAAGGTCGAGTCTGTCATTTCAAAATTACAGAGCAATTCGTTCATTTTCTTAGAAAATTCCTTCATTGAGTCCTTGTCCAAGGGCTTGCCCCATCTCAAAACAGCGCTGCTTTGTGGATCCGTTAATCACTTTTGGTGCCCAGATCGTTTCAGCATCCTGCGCTTCAAAATTGACAATCATAGGCTTTGCCACTCGCCGCAAGCGCCAACCTGTCGCAATCCGGTCTATTTGGCGCTGAGCCCCCTCACCATCTGAGCCAGCAGCGATAATGGTCGCGTAAGCGCGCCCCTCGATCTGGCCAAGCACGTCGTAATAGGTGCGGTCGAACATATCTTTCATGAGCCCGCTCATGCTCGCCAAATTCTCGGGGCAGACAAACAAAAACCCGCGTGCCGCCAAAATATCAGCCGAAGTGACGGAGCTTGCTTCAAGCAATCGACCATGAACGCCAGAGCCCTCGAAGGCAGCCTTCGCCATTGCCTCACTAGCCCCTGTGCGGCTGTGCCAAATTATCAAGAGCCTTGTTGCCATGTTACGCGCAGCATCCTAGCCATCGTCGCCTTAGCTGTCGATTAGCAATCCATTACCGCTTTGCCCCTGCTCCTCGGCCAGATAGAGTGCCGCCATGGCTTCAACGATCAATTCAGCAGTATTCGGTGTCACAAAATCGCTTTCAGGGCGGCGTTGGCGTTGGCGCAGCGGCAATATGGAGCTTGGCTCTGCCATGTCGCTTGAGAACGATATTATCGCGCAATTGCTGATTGCTCGCGGGGTGGAAGCAGGCGAGCTTGAGCGCCACCGCGAGCCAACTTTGCGCTCTTTCCTGCCGGACCCTTCGCAGTTCAACGATATGGACGTGGCCGCCAAGAGAATTGCCGAGGCGGTGACGAATAACGAGGCCATCACTGTTTACGGCGACTATGATGTGGACGGAGCGACCAGTTCGGCATTGCTGATAAGGCTGCTGCGCGATCTTGGGGTTGAAGCAGGCTACTACATTCCTGACCGCCTGCTTGAAGGCTATGGCCCCTCTGGCGAGGCTCTGGTGAAGCTGGGCGAGGAAGGCAGCAGCCTTGTCGTGACCGTCGATTGCGGCGCTATGGCGCATGAAGCATTGGCACAGGCGGATGAGGCCGGCGTCGATGTCATCGTAGTCGACCACCATAAGTGCTCAGAAGAACTGCCGCGCACGATCGCTATGGTCAATCCCAACCGCTTGGATGAGAACGATCTGGCCGCCTCGCATGGCCATTTGGCAGCTGTAGGCGTCGCATTCTTGCTCGCCATCGCTTTGGTTCGCACCCTTCGGGAGCAAGGCTATTTTGCAGAGCGGTCTGAGCCTAATCTGTTGGAGCTGCTCGATCTGGTTGCCCTTGGAACCGTGGCTGATGTCGCGTCCTTGCGGGGGCTCAACCGTGCTTTCGTTGCTCAAGGCTTGAAGGTCATGAAAAAGCGCGAGAACATCGGCATGTCCGCTTTGGTTGACGCAAGCCGCCTAAAGCGCGCCCCGCAATGCAGCGATTTGGGCTTCGCGCTTGGTCCCCGCATCAATGCTGGCGGGAGGGTTGGCGAGGCAACATTAGGCGTGCGGCTCTTAACGACCCAAGACCCCGACGAAGCCAAAACAATTGCAGAGCAGCTGTCTGTCTTGAACGAGGATCGCCGCGCTATCGAAGCAGAAGTGCAAGCTTCCGCCGAAGAGCAGCTTGCAAGCCAGCACAATCGCGCAGTGGCCGTTGTATCGGGCAAAGGCTGGCATCCCGGCGTTATCGGCATTGTTGCTGGGCGCATTAAAGAAAAGCTTGGCAAACCAGCGATTGTGATCGCGCTCGATCCGCAAACGGGCGAAGGCAAAGGTTCGGGCAGGTCAATCTCTGGCGTTGATTTGGGCGCTGCGATCATCAAGGCGCGCGCAATGGACATGCTCGTGGCTGGCGGCGGTCACGCAATGGCAGCAGGCCTTACGATTGCGGGCGACAAGGTCGATCAGTTCGCCAATTGGCTCGACGATGAATTGGGCAAAGACGTGGCAAAGGCCTCTGCCAGCCAGTCAACCACGCTTGATCTATCAGTGGCGCCGGGCGGATTAACCCCCGATCTTGTCCGCCAGCTTGATGCAGGCGGGCCATACGGAATTGGTTGGCCTGCCCCGCGCATCGCGGTCGGACCGGTTCGGCTGGTAAAATGCGATGTAGTTGGCACAGATCACGTCCGCATCATCGCCAGCGGCGGCGATGGCCGCAGTTTCAAGGGCATCGCTTTTAGAGCCGCTGAGAGCGATATGGGCCAAGCCTTGCTGCATGGATCAAAGGGCCGCAAGCTGTGGCTGACAGGCCGAGCGAAGATCGATGATTGGGCCGCCAGAGAAC
Organism: uncultured Porphyrobacter sp.; assembly: GCA_964613105.1. Taxonomy (GTDB): domain Bacteria; phylum Pseudomonadota; class Alphaproteobacteria; order Sphingomonadales; family Sphingomonadaceae; genus Erythrobacter. Next base: position 10,577 of record CAZTFZ010000047.1, read on the forward strand.
AAGCGGAATTGCATATTGAGGACGCCGCATGGGCTGATTGAATGCAAAGGAAATGCACTTAGTGGCCAAACTCGCTCTTCACCCCTTGACGGCGCTGCAACACCCCCCTATTTGCGCCGCCACACCGATACCCTTCTCTTGGGTATGTGGCCCCTTCGTCTAGCGGTTAGGACGCGGCCCTTTCACGGCTGAAACACGGGT
>CAZTFZ010000048.1:0-10475 GCA_964613105.1 uncultured Porphyrobacter sp.
GTGCTGTCAGTCTAATCGCAACTTGTCTCTATTTGAGGTAGATTACGCTGCTTCATCGACTTCTCATGCTGGGCTTGCCTTACCCCGGAAACCCGCCTGCCTTTATTAACATTCCCGGGGTTCGTCCTTCCAACCTATCCGCCAGCCATTGGCCTGCTTCGATCGAGCGCGCCAAATTGAGCCCAGTTTCAAAACCGCCCCGCTCCACCATGTACAGCAAATCCTCGAGTGGAATATTGCCGGTTGCCTTAGGGGCAAACGGGCATCCGCCAATCCCGCCGAAACTTGCATCCAGCGTACAGACGCCTGCCGTGATCGCCGCTTGCGCATTGGCAAGTCCAGTGTTGCGAGTGTTATGAAAATGCGCGCGCAAGGGGATTGCGCCGGTAACGCTGCGCACTTTTGCGAAGAGCTCTGCCACACTCCAAGGATCGCCCACACCAATTGTATCGGCCAGCGCAATTTCATCTGCGCCAGCATCTGCGGCGATTTGGGCAAGCTCTACCACATTATCATACGGCACTTCGCCTTCAAACGGACACCCCCATGCCGCAGCTATGGTTATAGAACTGCGTTTAGAATGCTCCTTTGCAAGCGCTACAATATCAGCAGCACTTGTCCCTGACTCTAATCGCGTCTGCCCCTGATTTTTCAGGGCAAAGCTTTCAGATGCCACGCAAACGGCGCCCAATTCATCAATGCCTGAAGCCAATGCCCGCTCAGCCCCGCGCATATTGAGGACAAGCCCTATATATTGGACGTCATCGCGGATAGGAAGCCGCGCGCACACCTCGTCCGCATCTGCCATTTGCGGCACGCGTTTTGGATTGACAAAGCTTGTGACCTCAACCCGCTTGATGCCCGCACGCAGACCCAAATCAATCAGTTCAAGTTTCTCGTCGATAGAGAAAAGACGCTTCTCATTCTGCAGCCCATCTCGCGGACTCACATCGACTATTTCTATATCGGGCTTCATGGAGTTAATCCTGCCTTGAAAAATAGCTATTCGCGGCTGCACGAATATGCACTTGCATGATTGAATCCGCCAATTGCGCGTCGCGGTTCTTCAAAGCATCAATGAGCTCACGGTGATGCTCATTGCTCCGCCGCAAATCGGCGACGGAATACTTATCAGCTGTGCGGGTCACAATCGCAGGCGCAATCAAATTGCTCAGGGTCGCGCGCAATCTCGGGCTATCAGCAGCATCCAAAATGATGCGATGAAAAACTGTGTTCTCTGAGACAAAGCTCTCCACATTAGGCTCTGGCTGGGCATTCACGGCAATATCAATGCGCTCGACGCATTGCTGCATCCGGACGAGGCATGCGGCATCATGGCGGCTAGCGGCGCGGGCGGCGGCCATGCCTTCAAGGAGCGCCCGCATGTGGAACATATCTTCGATATCACGGCGGGTCCAAACAGCCACCATTGCGCCCTGATTAGGCCGGATCACAACGAAGTATTCTGCCTCAAGCCTGCGCAATGCTTCGCGAACAGGTGTCCGGCTTACTCCGCAAAGACGCGACAATTCCTCTTCGCTTAACTTGTCGCCAGGTTTGTATTGCCCATCAAGTATCAACCGACCTATCGCTTCATAGGCTTTATCAGCCGCCTTCGAGAGGGTCGGCTTCGCCTCATCATCATTTGCTGAGAATTGCCGTGTCGCCATAATGTGTTCAAGCAGGCCAAGCGGATGCTTGGCTCATACCAATCCTTTGGCTTTATGGTTTGCCAGAGCCGCTTCATCCCAGCCCAATAGCTCTGAGTATATTTCAGCATTATGCTGTCCTGGCGCGGCCGGTGCAGGCCGTCGCACTCCGGAAAATGACTTGGAAAAGCGCGGAAATGCGTTTTGCATTTTGATCTTACCGCGCTCCTGCGTTTCCACTTCAATGATCGCCTCGCGCTCCTTGAAATGAGGGTCATCAAGCATGTCTTTCGCGGTGAACACTTTGCCCGCTGGGATCGAATGTTCGATCATCAAAGCATCCACTTCATCAATCGTCAGAGTCCCAGTCCACTCATTAATCAGCAGATCCAATTCAATCTGATTTTGACCGCGCGCAAGATGGGTCGCATAGCGATCATCTTCAGCGAGCGCGGGGTTCCCCATCGCTTTGGCAAGCCGCGCAAAAATCCCATCGCCGTTTGCGCCAATCATAAATGGGCCATCTTTGCAGGAATAGACATTGGACGGGGCAATGCCAGGCAAGATCGACCCAGACCGCTCTCTGATAAAGCCATTATAGTCATATTCAGGAACGAGCCCTTCCATGACTTGAAGAACCGCCTCGTACAAAGCGGTATCAATCACTTGCCCTTCGCCCGTTTTCTCACGGTGGTGTAAGGCGGCAAGCACACCCATAGCGCCATAACTCGCGCACAAAGTGTCGCCAATCGAGATGCCCATGCGCGCTGGAGGCCGATCAGGATCGCCAACAATGTAGCGCCATCCGCCCATCGCCTCGCCGATCCCGCCAAAACCGGCACGGGTCGAATAGGGTCCCGTTTGTCCGTAGCCAGACATGCGCGCGATTATCAAACTGGGATTGAGCCTGTGCAGTTCATCAGGCGACAAGCCCCACTTCTCAAGCGTTCCGGGTTTAAAGTTCTCAATCAGAACATCGGCTTTGACGATCAATTGACGGGCAATTTCTTGCCCCTCGGTAACCCGCAAATTGCACGTTACCGATTGCTTGTTGCGGGCGATAACTTCCCACTGAACCTTTTCATCGCCCAACCCCCATTCGCGCATGGGATCGCCTTTGCCAGGCGCCTCAACTTTAATGACATCAGCGCCCATGTCTCCGAGCAATTGGCCGCAAAATGGACCGGCCAAGAGCTGCCCCATTTCCACCACGCGCAACCCGTGAAGCGCTCCAGTACTTTCGGCTTGGCTCACTCTGCCGCCTCCGCTTGAGCTTCGATATGCCATTCTGGCTGGATCGGTGCGGGCAGACCTGTGTCAACCTCGCAATTAGCGCGTAGCACCTCGATCGAAGGGCCGTAATCGAAGAGCGGCAGTTCTCCCCGGTCGCTGCGCATTCTGGCACGCAATGCCTCGGTTTTGCTGGGATCCACATTGCCGCCTGCGTCAGCGACAACCCCGTAATCTTTCGCGCCGTCGGCTGTGACAAGACCCTGACGGATTTCGAGCGATACCAGCTCAGGACCACGCTCAAGCGGATCGCCCCAGCCACCCCCGCCCCAAGTAATGAAATGGAGCAAATCACCAGCCTTTACTGACACATCCTCGACCTTGTTGCCGACAATCTCTTGGCTGCCATCACCGCGTTCGAGGATTTTTCTTGCCCGCGCACCAGGATGACCGCCATTCACGCCCCAAGGCGGAACAAACCACCTGTCGTCATGGATTGCGATCTCGCCATCAGCAAGAAAACGGTAGGTCATATGGATGCCGTTCCCACCGCGATGCAAGCCCGCTCCGCCGCTGTCCGGCTCAGTTGAGTATCGTTCAATCCGAAGGGGGAAATAACGCTCCAAAAACTCATTAGGTACGTTGGTAAAACCCGGCCAAAGCGAATGACCGTCTGGCCCGTCGCCCAATGGTCTGCCCGGAATGCCGCCAAAGCCAATCTGGAAAAGCTGAAACCAATCGCGCGTGCCTTCCTCGCGATTGTCCCAGCCAGAATAGAACACATGCGGGGATGAGCTAAAGCCAGCAGCATTCAGGAACTCAGGAGCGCCCTGTCCAAGCAATCCGCCTAGAATATCGAAGATGCGGCCCAATGCGTGTGTGCGGCCCGAAAGCGCTGCAGGGAATTTCGGTTTAAGCAAAGAACCATCAGGAATGCGCACTTCAATCAGATCATAAAAACCGTCATTAAACAGGATCTGCGGATCGAAGACCATGATCATGTAAATGCCAAAGAACATTTTGAACATGTTCTCGTTCAGATAGAAGTTGATCGATGCAGCACTTTGGGGGTCAGTTCCTTCGAAGTCCAAGATGACTTTGTCGCCCTCGCGCCACATTGTGCATTTGATTTTATAGGGCCCGTAGCCCTTACCATCGTCGCAAATGTAATCTTCAAAGCTTGCCTTGGCTTCTGGGATGGCCTGCCCGATCAGCGCTTTCATTGCGCGGTGGTTGCGCGCCAGTAGTTCCTGCGTCGCGGACACGTAAACATCATCGCCAAATCGCTCAGCCATTTCAACCACGCGGCGCGCAGCAACGCGGCAGCTTGCAATAAGGGCATTGAGATCAGCCTGACACCAATCGCGTTTGCGTGTCTGGTGCATCACTAGCTTCATCAAATCGTCATTGTATTCGCCTTTGCGCCAAATTTTCACCGGCGGAATACGCACACCTTCTTCAAAAATTGAGCTGGCATTGATCGGCATAGAGCCTGGGACCGAGCCACCAATATCGCTCTGGTGACCGAACATCGCGGTGTAAGCGATGAGGCGCCCATCTTTGAACACTGGCAGCAAGACGAGCCAATCGTTCGAGTGGCTTACTGCCCCTTCGCAAGAATAGGGATCGGACAGGAAAATCATGTCGCCGTCTTCTAGAGTGCCGTCAAAATTCCTTAGGAACCCGTCGATGAAGCTGCCGAACTGGCCGACAATCATCTTGCCAGAAGGATCGGCGATCAGCGGGAAGGCATCGCCTTGCTCCCGGATGCCAGGCGACATAGCGGTACGAACAAGGGTGGCATCCATTTCGATCCGAGCGTTGCGCAGTGCATTCTCAACAATATCCAAAGTAACCGGATCAATGTCGATAGCTTTGAACGGGACTGTGTTGGTTTCGATGATTTCAGCAGGCATTGGCTCAGCCCTCCCCGTTCGATTGTTTATCGCTTGGATTGATTAGAATGTTGCCAACCCGGTCAACCCTGGCAGTGCAGCCTTTTTCAACCAGCGTGGTTGAATCCATTTCTGTAATGATCGCGGGACCTTCGATAATGTCACCTTGGCGCAATTTGGAACGGTCATAGATGATGGCATCATGCTCTGCCCCGTCCATCCAGACTTTATGATCGCGAAGCTTAGCGCCGAGAGGATTGCTGTCACCTTTCTCCAACTCGACCGCTGGAAGATCAGGCGCAACGCCCAAAGCGACCGCGCGAAGATTCACAATTTCATGCGGCGTTTCCATATTAAATGTGAAGAGCCGCAAATGTTCAGTGTCAAAGCGGGCAAGCAACCCCTCAATCCCATCCCTCTCCAGCAAAGAGTGGTCGATGGTCAAAGGCACTTCAAAAGCTTGGCCAGCATAGCGTACATCCACTTCAAACTCGCTCGTGATTGCTTCATCAGAAATGCCATCGGCCACCAACTCTGTGCGAGTTTGGATCTCCATCTCCTCCAAAACTTGCATCAAGTCAGCAACATTGGTGTCACGCGCCAATTTGCTGAAGGAGCGCGCTGTTTCGGTGCGCATCCGCGTCGTCGCATCACCCAATGCGCACAGAACACCAGGCGAAACGGGGCTAACTGCTGGCCAGCTTCCCATCAAACGCGCCACAGCGTTGATATGCAGAGGCCCCGCACCGCCAAAGCCCATCAAGGCAAAGTCGCGCGGGTCATAGCCTTGCTGGACGCTGATCATGCGTAGCGCACCAAACATATTCTCATTAACAATGTCGATGATGCCGCGCGCTGCCTCCATCAGGCCCACACCCAAAGCATCGGCCACCCCCTGAACTGCTCTCCTCGCGCCTTCACGGTCCAATTGAAAAGCCCCGCCGAGCAGATCCTCTGGCAAATAGCCAAGCACCACGTTGGCATCGGTAACGGTCGGAACTTTTCCTCCCTTGCCATAGGCAACAGGCCCTGGAACGGCGCCAGCGCTTTCAGGCCCCACTCGCAGCGCACCGGTCAATTCGGGCACGTGGGCAATCGAGCCCCCGCCCGCACCAACAGTTTTCACATCCAAAGCCGATGCTCTCACCGATAAATGGCCCACTTCGGTGGTTCGCTGCCGGCGCGGCTCCAAACCTTCAATCAAGGCAACATCGGTCGAAGTGCCTCCGACATCCAAGGTGAGGATATTGCTAATGCCGGCGTTTTTGCCAACCCAAAGCGCGCCTGTTACGCCGCCAGCAGGGCCAGACATGAGGATGTTGACGGGGTGCTGTTCAGCCTTTTGGCTGCTCATCAGCCCGCCATCAGAGCGCAGCAAGGAAAGGCGCCCCTTCACCCCTTTTTCCTCCAAGCTATCGCGCAAATTCGACACATATTTGCTGACCACTGGGCGCACTGCGGCATTTGCCACCGTCGACAATGTGCGCTCATATTCCTGCATTTCAGGCAGCACTTCATGGCTAAGCGAGACGGGAATGCCCGGCAGTTCCTCCTCCGCGATTGCGCCAATGCGCTTTTCATGCGCGCCATTCACGTAGGCGTTGATCAGACTAACGGTGAGCGCCTCAATGCCTTGCGACTTGAGCTTCTGCATAACCGAACGCACTGCACTTTCATCCAAAGCGCGCACTTCTGCGCCATCGGCGCCCATGCGCTCAGGCGCTTCGAACGTATTCTCGAGCGCTGCGAGTGGCTGCGGCTTTGGCCAGACAATCCACGCTGCAAGGCCGCCCGGCACAAAACTGCGCGCGATTTGCATAATGTCGCGGTAACCTTCGGTGACGATCAAGCCGACCTTCGCACCTTTGCCTTCCAAAACCGCATTCGTCGCTACGGTCGTTCCGTGAAGAAAGAACTCGATTTCTGCCGGCGAAACTCCAGCCTCGGCGGTCACAGCATCGACCCCGTTCAAGATGCCTTCTGAACTGTCATGCGGTGTCGAAGGTGTTTTGTGGCGCCAAAATTCACCCGTCGCATCATCAAATAGCAAGAGGTCTGTAAAAGTACCTCCAACATCAACTCCCAAACGATAGCCCATTACGCTTGCATTCCTTCTCTATACGTCAGTTGATCAGTTACACTGTATACATTTGGTCACAATTTATCAAAATCCAACATCCCAAAAAGCCGCATACCGATCAAAGCAAGAAACAGGACCTAGAGCGCCCATCATTCTCATACCTCAATAAATAACTGTTTTTGCTTTATTGTTTGTATATAATCGGCTTTCAATGTCACGCGATCAATACAATTCGGTGCCGTCGTTCAGGCTGCCATTGATTGACGGATCAAAAAATTGCATACAATAATGCGTGGGTGGCGCAAGCAGCATTCCGCTGACCTGCGAAAAAAGTAGTGCCGAAAATCACGAAACTCGGGGCGCACATCAGGGGTGCCATCAAGGGGACAAGACATCATGCGATTCCAAAAAAGCCACTATCTTTGTGCCACTTCCAGCTTTCTAGTCTTCGCCAGCCCGGCGATTGCTCAAGAAGCAGTACAACCGGCCGAGGCTGCCTCCGAAGAACAGGGCCAAGAAATTATCGTAACAGCACGGCGCCAGAACGAGCGCCTTGTCGAGGTTCCCGCCTCAGTGACTGTTCTATCGGCTGATACAATCGAAAAGACGGGCATCCAGCAGGCGGAAGATTTCGTACAACTGACACCCGGCGTGACAATCGTTACCGGCACGGCAGAGGCAGGCGATACTCAGATCAACATCCGCGGCATCAATGGTGCGCGCGACGCTGAGAGTTCGGTCGCATTGGTGGTCGACGGCATTTTGAAAACCAACACTGCACAGCTCAATCAAGACCAAGGCACTCTGCGTCAGGTGGAAATTCTCAAAGGCCCGCAAGGCGCCTTATATGGCCGAAATGCCGCAGCTGGCGCGATCGTGCTACAAACTTTGAAGCCAGACGGCTTTCTTGAAGGCGGCGCTCAAGTTTCAGCAGCAGAAGACAACACTTACACGGCCAGCGGCTATATCTCGATCCCAGTAGGTGAAGAGTCTGGCCTGGTCCTATCTGGCAATTATGCCTCTAGCGACGGTTTCTATTTTAACCGGTTCCTGAACGACAATGTCGTCGACGACTCGGAAACATGGTCGATCGATGGACGGTTTGTCACACAACTCAACCCTGCGACAGAGCTCGATGTCAAAGCCCGCTATGCGAGGCTCAATGGGGCCTCGATCAATTTCAACGCGGCATTTCATTTGCCCAATTTCGCGGGAGTGGATCCGACGTTTTTTGAAGATGTGAACGATCATCCCTTCGATTTTTACTCAAACATCCGCCCAACCAATACGCAGGAAACTATCGAGTTTTCCGCAAAGGTCGAGCATGAATTGGATGGTCTGACATTGACCGCCTGGGCGCTGTATAGTGATGTGGACCAATTGCTGACGGCAGATGGTACTTCAGCAGACTTTGCCCGCTTCACCTTCCCTGGTGCCACGCAGGACTCAATCGACGCGTCCAATTCCTGCTTTGCAACCACGGCCTCGCTAACGGGGTTCCCGCTCAATCCTCCAGCATTTATCGGGGCAACGCCGGTTCCGTTTATTTTCGATCCAGTCACGGGCTCGACATTTGGACCTTACAGCCCGACAACATGTGATGGAACGCAGCTGCAAACGCGCAATCAAAGCGATTTTAGCGCTGAAATTCGTCTCGCCTCTGACAATGATTCGCCGTTGCAATGGCAAGTGGGCGGCTATTTCCTCCACATCGACCGGGAAACCGGCGTGTCATTGGGAGCAGACCTAGGCAATGGCGTAAGCACAAGCCTGTTCAATGCAGAAGGCTCTGATAACCCCACTACGCTTTTGTACAATGATGATTTCTCAACCAATGTGTTTGCGGCTTTTGGTTCACTCGATTGGGAAGTCAGCGATGGCTTCGAGCTCAGCTTGGCGCTGCGGTATGACATTGAGGATCGCAGCGTTTCCAACTTAGTGCCAGAGGTAAATGACCCAATTACAGGCGCGCCCATCAATCCTGGCCAAGCTTTTGGTCCGATCCCCGATCAGTCAGAAGCATTCAAGCAGCTGCAGCCAAAAATTTCGCTCCGTTATGCTCTGTCAGACGATATCAATGTCTATGCAAACTGGGGCATCGGCTTCAAATCTGGTGGGTTCAACAATCAAGGGTCTGCGGCGATTGTCGATCAAAATTTCAATCAATTTATTGGCACCGATGTTCTCATCACTGACCTCTATGACAAAGAGACCTCAAGCGCTTTCGAAGCCGGCATCAAAGGTTCACTGCTCAATGGGCAAGTGACTTTCGATCTTGCAGGCTATTACACGGAAATAGACGACATGCAGTTCTTTGAGTTCTTCGTTGGGGCATTTGGATTGCTTCGCGTGGTCTCCAACATTGACGAGGTTGAGGTCTACGGTGCGGAATTCAACCTATCGGTTGAGCCCATTGATGGTTGGACAGTCTTTGGATCGGCCAATGTCACTTCCAGCGAAATTCTAGCCAATTCGTCTCGCCCCATCACGGTTGGGAATGAGTCTCCATATACTGCCGATTATACGATCAATCTGGGCACGCAGATCGACCAACCGCTGACAGACAGGATCAATTTTGTTGCACGCGCAGACTACCGCATCACCGGGCCAACATGGTTCCACACGGTGCAAGATGACACCAGCCCAACCTTGTTTAGCGGTTTGTTACCTGGATCAGCCCTCGCATTGCCCGCATTTGTAGGCGATGCTGATTACACGATCACGGAACGCGACACATTCGCGGTTCTGGATTTGCGGGTCGGCTTTGAATTTGATGATATCCGGATCACCGCTTATGCAGACAATCTCACGAACGAACGCTATTTGAACGAGGTCATTCCGGCGATTGAGTTTGGTGGCTCTTTCATCTCTCCTGGCGCATTGCGCCGCTTTGGAGTGGAATTGGGCTACTCATTCTGATCTCGCAAGACGCTGTGATGCGTTGCCTTTTGGTTGAGAACTGGAACATGATGCGGCGATGAACGATCTCATTGAAAATTACGCCGGAGCCTTTGGCAATAAGGCAGGGTTTGGAAAGCGGCCAGCCCTGCTGCTGATCGATTTTGTCGAGGCATATTTCGATACCGAAAGTCCTCTTTTTGCCGATGTGGAGGCTGAACTGCAATCAGCCTTGCGTGTGCGCGAGGCTGCGCATTCGGCGGGTATTCCTGTCATCCTCACCAATGTCGTTTATCATCCCGACGGACGCGATGGTGGACGCTTCTTTGAAAAGGTAAAGCCTCTGGATTGTTTTGCTGGATCCGGACCGATGGGCGCGTGGCCGAAAGATCTGGTGGTGCAAGCCAATGAACTGATTATCTCGAAGCAATACCCTAGCGCGTTTTTCGGCACTTCGCTTGCCTCGACCTTGACCAGCATGAGCGTTGACAGTGTGATCTTGACTGGATTGACAACGAGCGGCTGTATTCGTGCAAGCTGTGTCGACTCAATTTCTCACGGTTTCATCACCAGCGTAGTGCGAGATGCGGTGGGTGATCGGCACGAGGCTCCACATGAAGCCAATCTTTTTGATATGGACGCGAAGTACGCAGATGTGGTGAGCGAGACCGAAATCATCGCTCACCTCACAACGCTAACTTAAGTTCGACGCCTTCAAAAAGG
>CAZTFZ010000049.1:0-10386 GCA_964613105.1 uncultured Porphyrobacter sp.
CTACCAAAGTACAGCGTAGAGCCCTACCAAGATAGCTAGGGTGATCGCCGCAAGCGCATTGAACAATCCGCTGGTAGCAAATGCGATATCGCCCAGCACAACTGTACGCTCCTCATCTGGCGCTGCTGTAAGCCGCGAGACAATGAAGGCCGCAGCCAAAGCCGCCAAGAATACGATCCAAATGCGGATCACAAAGGGCATGTCGGCGGCAAATTGCGCAAGCGCAAAGTTCATCACGATCGAGCCTATCAACGCCGTATATGCGCCAGCTGTATTAGCGCGCTTATCGAAGAACCCGAGAACAAAAACGATCACAACGCCGGGCGCGATGTAGCCAGTGTATTCTTGCACCGTTTGGAAAGCGCTTTCGAACCCACCCAGAAATGGCCGCGCCAGAACCAGCGCCAGAACCATCGCCACAAAGGCAGCAATCCGCCCAACCGTGACATAGTGCTGCTCTGCTCTATCTGGGCGTGCGCTGCGATAAATATCCATGGTGAAGATGGTAGAGATTGAGTTCATCATGCTGGCAAGCGACGAAACAATTGCCGCAATAAGCGCAGCAAACACCAAACCGCGAAGGCCTGCGGGCGCAAAGCTCATCAGCTGCCCATATGTGCGATCAGACTTTTCCGCCAAGGCGCCGCTATCCAGCACGCCCTGCTGCGCTAGGATTACCGCCGCGATACCCGGGATCACGACAATGAACGGCACAAGCAACTTCAAGAATGCGGCAAAGGCCAACCCCTTTTGCGCTTCGCCAAGGTTTTCTGCGCCGAGTGCCCGCTGGATGATATATTGGTTAAAGCCCCAATAGCTAAAGTGCAGCACCCATAGGCCGCCAAGCAGCGTCCAAATACCGGGCAATTTGTCATAGCCATTATCGCCCTCATCCAAGATCATTTCAAAGTGGCCTGGCATCTCTTGCATCAAGAAGCCAAAGCCAGCCACTGCGCCATCTGCTGGCAATGCATCCAGCGCAAACCATGTGATCGCCAATCCGCCGATAATCAGGATCACCACTTGAATAATATCAGTGAGGGCGACCGCTTTTAGCCCACCATAAAGCGAATAGAGCGCAGCAAAGGCCGCCAGCGCGATCATCGATGGCATCACGCCCCATCCGGTCAGCGTATCGACCGCAAGGCCGCCCAACCACAGCACTGCTGTTAGATTGACGGCCGTATAAAGCGCGACCCAAAAGACGCTCATCAAATTTTTGACACCGCTGCCATACCGCTGCTCCAAAAACTGCGGCATCGTGTAGATTTTGCGCTTCAAAAATATCGGTAGGAAGTATTTGGCAACGATCAAAAGAACGATGGCTGCCTGCCACTCATAGGCTGCAATGGCGATACCAATCGCAAAACCTTCGCCCGACTGGCCAATGATCTGTTCGGCTGAGATATTGGACGCAATCAGGGATGCGCCGATGGCCCACCAAGGCAAAGCTCGGCCTGCAAGAAAGTAGTCCTGAGTGTCTTTCTTATGACCAGCCGGCTCGCGGCTGACCCAAAGGGCGATGGCAAAGAGACTGCTCGCATAAAGCAACACGACAACCAGATCGATTGTGGCCAAGTTCATCTCAATACTCCCCTCGCAGCAGCTTTATATGCGCTGCCTCTTCTATCATGCTCAGTTGAAGGCTGAGCAACTGGTCTGCGTACCGCTGCCTTTCTGCAACGTCACAGCGTGGAGCGATATTTGCGCCGTACCACTGGTGCGAAGGCCAAAGGGCGCTTTCACCTTCGAACGATCAAGCCCGGCCTCTTCCAAACAAGACAAGGGTATGCGTGCAGTTGACCATCCAGCCTTTGCAGACCCTCTCACAAGTCCAGTGACATCAAGCGCGCCGGAGCAACCTTCGCCGCAGCCCAGAACAAGTTCCACATTTGACGATGGAGCCGCCTGCACATTCCATTCAATCACCAAATCAAGCGCAGAACCTAGACCCGACGCCTCTATATCGAGGGGGCGGTTGGCACGCACGCTATATTGGGCTTGTGAACTGCCATCCCAGATAATGGTACGAGCATCCTCTTGGGCTTTGTAATCGACACCCTTGCTGGCCACGGCACCGGAAAGGCTGCGCCCAACCAGAGTGGTCAGAGGGGTATTGGCATTGGAACTGTCGCCCAAATACATGCCAAAGCCCTGCGCTGCATCGCCGCGCGCCATGATAGCACCGCCAAATGATTGGCCAAGGCTTACTCCTGGTTCCTCTGACAGATTCGCCAAGGGATTATCATCGCCGATCGACAGCCCGTAGCCCAGCGCAAACAAAGCGCCTTCTGCATCCGGTCCGTTGATTAACTTTCCATCGCCCTTCATCGGCCATGAGAAGGACAAACGGCCGGTAAAATCGTGGCGCGGCTCCCCTGCGCTGTCGCCGACCAGAACATCAGCAACCCCGGCGCCCTCTGTGCCCGGCAGCCACGCAGCGACAAAAGCGTCAGAAGCGTTGAGGTGCGGATTGGTCCATAACGGACGTCCTGAAAGGAATACGGCCACAACGGGAATATTTTTTGACTTGAATGATTTGAGCAAGGCCAGATCAGCGCCGCTCTCAGTTTCATAAACCAAGTCGCTGCGATCACCGCGATATTCAGCATAGGGATCCTCGCCAAACACAACCACAGCCACATCAGGCCTCGCGGCGAAACTTCCGTCAATGGATAGCGCCGCATTGCCGCCAATAGCCTCCATCGCTTCTTTCAATCCGGCGAAAATCGTATCGGCTGCGGCAAATTCGTCATTGGCATTGCCCGTGCCCTGCCAATTGAGGGTCCAGCCACCTGTTTGCTGCTCAATGCTGTCGGCTCCGCTGCCTGCGACCAAGATATTCTGGGACGGTTTGAGCGGCAAAACGGCATTGTTGTTTTTGAGCAGGACAAGTGATTTGCGCACTGCCTCGCGGGCGATTGCGCGATGGTTGTCGATGCCAAGCACATTCGGGGTGCTGGTCGCGCGCATTGAAGGTTTGACACTATCCATTAAGCCTGAGCGGATTTTGACCTCAAGAATGCGTACGACCGCGTCGTCCAAACGCTCTAGATCAAGCTCGCCCGACTTCGCGCTGGTGAGCAGGCTGTCATACAGCCCGCGCCAACTATCGGGGGCCATGTACATATCAAGCCCCGCATCGAGAGCTGCCGCGCAATCAGTAGCCGTGCATCCGGGAATTTCCCCATGCCCATTCCAATCGCCAACGACAAAGCCCTCAAACCCCAATTCACCACGCAAATGGTCGTTCAATAGCTCGCGATAACCGTGCATTTTGCGGCCATTTACGCTTGAAAAGCTGGCCATCACAACCTGCACATCTGCATCGATCGCCGGGCCATATCCCGCGCCATGAATTTTGAGCACTTCATCCAGCTCGCCCAAGGTGTCCCCCTTGTCGATCCCGAACTCAGTGCCGCCATCACCGACGAAATGCTTGGCCGTCGCGATGACATTATTGCCTTTCAGGAATTCCTCTGATCCGGGCTTACCTTGCAATCCTGCCACCATCGCAGCGGAATAGCGCGCGACAATATCGGGATTTTCTGAATAGCTTTCATAGGTCCGGCCCCAGCGATCATCCATGGCAACCGCTAAGGTCGGGGCGAATGTCCAATCAAGGCCTGTGGCGCGAATTTCGCGAGCAGTAACCTGCGCAATGCGCCCCATCAAATCAGGATCATTGGCAGCGCCTAGGCCGATGTTATGCGGGAAGATCGTCGCTGTTTGCAGATTGTTGTGACCGTGAACTGCATCCGTGCCCCACAATAAAGGAATGCCAAGGCCGCCATCTGACGTATCGGTTGACGCCTCCCAATATTCGTCCGCCAATGCGATCCATGCTTCGGGGGGGGCAGTTTTCCCGCCGCCCGGCGCAGAGTTCCCGCCATTGAGGACTGAACCCAAATTATAGGTCTTTGCCTCTTCGGGGGTCACGGCAGAGATATCGGCCTGTATTATCTGGCCAACTTTCTCTTCCAAAGTCATCTGCGCCAATAGTTCATTGGCCCGCGTTTCGACCGGATCAGCCTTGAGCGCGCACGATGCCAAAATGCCGCTCATTGAGGCGAGGATAAGAGCGCGGATCATTCGCTCGCTCCGGATTGGCCAAATTGCTTGGGTTGATAGACGCGGACATAATCAACCTCCATCCGAGCTGGGAAAATGGTGCCATCAATGCCATTCTGCCCGCCCCAATTGCCGCCAATAGCGAGGTTCAAAAGCAGATGCTGAGGCTTTGTGAAAGGCCAGCGCTTTTTGCTTTTGCTTTCCTTTTTGAACAACCATTTCGGGGCATCATTAACGCCAAAAAGAAGAAAGTCGGTGGTCCATAAAAGCTGATATTTTTGCATCTTCCCGCAAGCCTCAGGCAGCTCATGCTTTGAGGTCATTTGCGACCCGCGAGAGAAGTTGAACGCCGTCGTGTGAACGCTATGATGGATAATGCCCGGCTCAAAACCGACATGCTCCATAATATCTATCTCGCCGCCAGCTGGCCATTTGACATCTGGGTCAGATGGCAAAGTCCAGATCGCAGGCCATGCGCCCAAGCCGCAGGGTATGTGTGCGCGGATCTCAAAGAAGCCATAGGTCCAATCGCCCAGCCCCTTTGTCATCAATCGTGCAGAGCTGTATTTCTGGCCACCCCAATCGGGGAAAACCTCTTTGGTCAGC
This sequence comes from uncultured Porphyrobacter sp., assembly GCA_964613105.1. Taxonomy (GTDB): domain Bacteria; phylum Pseudomonadota; class Alphaproteobacteria; order Sphingomonadales; family Sphingomonadaceae; genus Erythrobacter. Next base: position 4,678 of record CAZTFZ010000049.1, read on the forward strand.
TCCTCTTCGTGAGCCTCGATGATGAGATTACCGCCCTCAACCCGCGAATTTTTGAGACGCGAAGCCGAGTAATACTGCTTTTCATCGTTGAACCAGCCCTGTTCATTGCGGAACGTGTCGTAGGACCATTTGGCAGGGTCAGGCAGGCCGGGCTGGTCAAACTCGTCTGACCAAACCAATTCGTAACCAGCCGGCACTTTGGTTGCGACCGTTGTTCCTTTGTCGGCTTGGGGCGTGTCAGCTTGGGGCGAAGCGATAGCAGGGGATGGCGGCGGCGCGGCATCCGGCTCAACATTCTGAGCCGTAGCCGCAAACGCAACCACCCCGACAAGCGCAGCTATAGATGCAGCGCCAGTTCTTAAGTTAATCCGCATCACTTTCCCCCACCCGCAGGCGATTTCGACAGATTGGTCAAACGGTCCTAGAACTTGACCCGCATACGCGCACCGTAGGTCCGCGGCCGCGTGAAGAACCGTGTATTATCAAATTGAGTGATGATAATTGCCGCTTCTTCCTGCTGGTTTGTGACATTGTTTCCATAGACTTCGAAGCGATATTTGCCATCATCATCGAGGGACCAACCAGCACCAATATCCAATGTGAAATAGCCATCGATACGGTCGAGCAAACGCCCACTTGTCACCTGCGTGCCATTGTTATCGGCGTCAAATTCCAAGCTGTTGAAGATCGTATGGAATTGCGACGAGCGATAGCCAAGCGATGCCACCCAATCCAATTGGCCGGTTGGCAGTTCGAAGACTTGGCTGAGCTTGGCATTCAACTGCCAACGCGGTGTACGCGGCAAGCGGTTTCCAGCAATTGGGCGGAAGACCGCGTTTCCGGAATCGACATCAGGCTGAAAACGGAAATCTGGGATTTCTTCAGAATCCTTGATCTGTGCTTCGAGGAACAAAGCAGTAAAATCAAAGTCAATGTTGCCCGGAAGCTCAAAACCGCCTTCAATCTGAGCACCGTAAATCTCAGAATCTGCGGCGTTAAAGCTAAACGACACGACAAGATCAGTGTTTGTGCCGGGCGGAAGGGGAATATCTTGCCCCAAGATGCCAACCGCCGTTTCGATTGCAGTCGCAACGCTCAACAGGCCTGTAAACACTTGATCGGTGTAATCATTGTAGAAGAATGATGCATTCAGATAGGCTTTGCGCCCACCAATATCGAATTCATTCTTGCTCCCGATTTCATACAGGACAACATTTTCGGTTCCGAATGTTGGAGCAACACCATTGTCGCCCAGATTGTCATTAAAGCCGCCCGATTTGTGGCCATTGGCAACCAAAGCATAAAGCAAGTTATCCGGCGTGATATCGTATTCAGCGCGAAGCCTCCAATCAATGAAGTCGTCTTGGAATTCGCCATCTTGCTGGAAGATTTGTCCTTGGAAAGGCACCGCAAAGGTGAACTGATTGTTGAAGAATGGCTCACCATTGGTGAAGCCTTCGCAGAACAGACCATCAAAGCTAATCGTATCGAGACATTCAGCCGCACCGGGACGCGGGTTCACATCGCCGGGCAATGGGCCAAAATTCAAGATCTCGTCCAGATTATCGCGGCCCCCGAACTGAGCAATGCCATCTGCATGGAATTCAAAGATCTCTGCCTCTGAAATTGCACCATCGCCATCTGTATCAGGATCGATGATTGTGCGGTTAAAGGCAGAAAATTCGAAACCTTCTGTACCGACGCGAACACCCAAACAGCATTCAAAGCTACCGCCGCCAAGGGCAAGACCATAGCGAGCAGCGACACCTGTACGCTCCTTCTGATCGTCAGTGTAGCGAATGCCGGCGGTTACTCGGAACTGGTCAGAAACCTCGTAAGTTGCATCGGCAAAGGCACCGAAAGAATCGGTTTCGGTGCGGGTATTGAACTCAACGCCCTGGAAGAACAGACCTCGGTCGCCAGTGGAACCAAGGAACGAGCGCTGATCCTCGTTGATGTAAATACCGCCGAGGCTCCAAATGAACGGCCCGTCAGAATTGAAGATACGAAGCTCATGAAATTGTGAGCGCGAATCCGAGATAATCCGAAAGCGCGAGAAGTTATCAAGGTTCTCTGCCAGAATGATTGGATCGGTGATCACATCGTCAGGCTCAGGCGTAAAAATATTGTCGCGCTGAGACAAAAGATCCAAGGCGCCCGGGAAATCGGGCGAAATTGGCGTCGTCGCCTCATAATCGTAAACCGCATCACGATAGCTGCCGATATATTCGACATTGAAGCCATCACCTTCATATTCGATAGTAGTTCTGATGCCCCAATGATCGGTGTTTTGATCAGGCGTAATGCCGCGCGCGATCACATCGCGCGGGTCAATGCTGTCAAATTGCTCCTGAGTGATATTTCCATCCTCAAGCGCTCCGAGCGGCAAGGCAAAGTTGGTGCCAGTGTAGCCTGTGCCTTTTTCAGATATGTAATCGCCCGCAACAAGGATGCTCAGTCGATCCGTCGGCTTCCAAAGGATTTGGGCACGTCCAGACAGATTGTCCTGCGCCTCAGCCACGTCAATGCCCTGCACAGGGCCGACATTGTTATAATACGAGTCGTTTTCCTGATACAAAGCAGAGAAACGCACAGCGATGTCATCTGCCACAGGAACATTCAAAACGCCCCGCACCGCACGATTGTTGAAATTCCCATATTCAATCTCAAAAGCGCCATCGAGCGAACCGAGACCGGGGCGGAAGGTGATCGCATTGATCGAACCTGCAGTGGCGTTACGACCACGCAAGGTACCCTGAGGTCCGACATTGACCTCAACCCGCTGAATATCATGAAAGGCAGAGCCAATCCCTGAGGGGCGCGGGATGTTCACGCCGTCGAGGTGGAATGCAGCAGCCGGATCGCCAAGCTCGGTATTGTTGGAGGAGCCAATACCGCGAATGAAGACCTCGACATTGCCCTGATTGTTAGCAACCGATAGTCCGGGGAGTTGGTTCTGAAGGTCGGTAATGTTCTGCACGCCAATTGCGCGCAAATCCTCGCCACTGATGGCAAAGGCGGTCCCGGCGAAATCTTGCAAAGATTGCTCGCGGCGATCCGCCGTTACAATGATGGTATTGTCATCAAATGTCTCTTCAGCCTCGGGCTGAGCCTGAACCTGCTCGCTTTGCTCTGCACTGTCTTGCGCCAATACTGGCTGCGTCAAACCGATGGCTGCAACGCCAGCCAAAAGGACTGTTTGCCTCGAAATCATAACACTCTCCCCTCGCAATCACATCTCATGATTTGCGTTTTCAACCTTTACATAGCCGAAAATTGTGATCGTTCACAACCCTAAAAGTGATCGATCACAATTTACTGGTTTTACGCTGGGGAATTGCTAGGTTAATAGTGATTTGAAACGCTGGCATTGAGCCGCTCTGAATAAAATGGAACCCGAAATTGGTGCGCGAATCGCGAAAAAAATTGGCCACGATGAGGGATGTCGCTTCGGTCGCGGGTGTTTCGCATCAAACGGTTTCCCGGGTCATCAACAATCAGCCCAATGTCAAACCGGCCGTTCGAGACAAGGTTCAAGCGGCAATTGAGAAATTGCGTTATGTTCCCAATAATGCCGCTCGTCGGATGGGCGGCAATCGCTCTTATCTAATCCTTGCAATCAATGACCGGGCTCGAACTCTTGATAATTGGAGCGTGGGGCGCGGCAATGACTGGGTCGATCAAATGCTGTTTGGCGGCATGATGGAATGCGAAAAGAACGGGTTCCGGTTAATCTTTGAATTGGTGGACACCGACAATCCTGCGGCATCCAAGCAATTGGCAGGCGCGCTGGCCTCACTGCGCCCCGATGGAGTTATTCTGACACCGCCGCACAGCGAAAATCAGGATTTGGCTGATTTGCTGGTGACCAACGGCACGCCATTTGCGCGCATTGGCTCAGCCGGCAAAGAAGACGGCATCAATATTGCGATGGATGACGAAGCGGCTTCGAAGATGGCCACCCAATACCTGCTCGACCAAGGCCACCGCAAAATCGCTTTCGTCTCGGGCAGCACGGATTATCTGGCATCCGGGGCCCGGCTAGAAGGATATCGCAGGGCGATGAAGGAAGCGGGCGCGCCCATTCAACCGCAATGGGAGCAGCCAGGCGATTTTACCTTTGTATCAGGCACAAAAGCCGCCGAAGCCTTGTTCCAATTGGATGACAAACCCAGCGCCATTATTGCGAGCAATGATGAAATGGCCTTCGCTATTCTGCATGAGGCTGCAAAATTTGAAATTTCTGTGCCAGATGAGCTTTGTGTGATTAGCTTTGATGATACGCCGGGCGTTCGCTTTAGCGTCCCTCCGCTAACCGCGATCCGGCAGCCCATTGCTGCTATGGCTGAACGCGCAGCGAACGAATTGATGAAGCGCGATAGCACGCTTTCAGCGGGCGCACAGATCATCCTGCCGTTTGAATTGATCAAACGGCAAAGCACCGGCCCAGCAGGCAAGTGAGGTCATAGATTCAAGGCTCTCAACTGACCCGATTTGTGGCTGCCTATGGCGCGGCCAATGCAGCTGCGAGCATCGCCTACGTACCACTTTTGGTTCTAATCTTACCGCTTAAGGTAGAGCAAATTGATGCCAGCAATAAGCTCGAATTGCTCAGCATTACGCTGATATGCGGGGCCATCACAGCAAGCCTAACGAATATTGCTGCTGGTTGGATAAGCGACCAACTGTTTGCACGCTACCGCACTCGAATGCCTCAAGTGGCAGGCGGGCTAGTTGCTCTGTTTATCGCCTATTTCGTATTTTCGCAGACCACATCACCAAGCGGATTGATCGGCACAATCGTCTTTTTCCAAGCCGGTCTCAACTTTCTCTATTCGCCTCTTGGCGCATTGCTTGCTGACAAAATTCCCCATCATGCCAAAGGCCGAACATCCGCGCTTCTCAATCTTGGCTTTCCAATTGGCACTTTGGCGGTAGCCGTTTTGAGCCACCCCCTGTTTCGCAGTGAAGCCGAGCAATTATGGGCTATTGCAGCAATTGTTCTTATTTTGCTGATCCCGCTGTTCTTCGTTGCGGGGCATCAACCAGACTTGAAATCTGAAGCAGAACGAACGGCCCTTAGCGCGCCGCCGAAAACACAGGCGGCAGAACCGCCTTTCTCAAAAGACCTTTTTTGGGCTTGGGCTGCGCGTTTTTCAGTGCAGGTTTCGGGCGCTGTAATATTTGGTTATGTCCTGTATTTCCTTCAGGATGTTGTCCTGCGCGGTGATGAGCTGAGCGGTGATGGTGCCAGTCAATTGCTTGGGCAGATGACGCTTGTGGCTACACCCGCAGCGATCGCAAGCGGCCTATTGATTGGTTATTATTCAGACCGGTTAGCCTCGCGGAAATTGTTCTTATTAGGGGCCGCGATCACAGTGGCCATTTCTCTGCTAGTTATGAGCCTATGGCCATATGATTGGCTGATCTTTGCGGCCTATATTGGCTTCAATGGTGGCTTTACAGCCTATGTCACTATGGATGCAACAATCGTTTCGCAATTGCTGGCTAGGTCCGCTTCGCGCGCTAGGACGCTGGGAATTATGAACCTCACCAACACCTTGCCCGCAATCCTCGCTCCTAGCTTGGCATTGGCTCTAAACTCCAGCGAGCTGGCGGGATCAACGCTGATCGCGATGATGCAGATTGCGGCGTGTCTCGCGCTGTTTGGCCTCTTTGCAGCCAGCCGAATTCGTAACGTCGGCTAAC
>CAZTFZ010000050.1:0-10340 GCA_964613105.1 uncultured Porphyrobacter sp.
CTCTTCAGCGGCTCTTTTGCTTTTCGGTGCGACCGGCGATTTATCGCGTCGCAAATTGCTGCCCTCGCTTTACGCTTTGTATGAAGATGGGCTGATGGCCGATGATTTGCGCATCGTTGGCACCGCCCGAAGCGCGCTGGACGACGCGGGCTTTTGCGCAATGGCGAAAGAAGCGCTTGAGACTTTTCTGCCCGATGATCGCAAAGATGCGGGCAAAATTGCCAGTTTCATCGCATTGCTAAGCTATAAGACGCTGGATGCATCAACCATCGAAGGTTTTGATGATCTTGCCGATAAGATTGGCGATATTTCTGGCGGGCTATCGATCTTTCTTTCGACCGCCCCTTTCTTGTTTGAACCGACCATAAAAGGCCTTCAATCGGCGGGACTTACAGGGCCTAATGTGCGGATCGGCTTGGAAAAGCCACTTGGCACTGATCTTGAAACTTCGGCGATCATCAATGACGCGGTCGCCTCGGCTTTTGCTGAAAGCCAGATTTTCCGGATCGACCATTATCTTGGCAAAGAGACGGTCCAAAACCTTATGGCGCTGCGCTTTGCCAATATGATGTTTGAACCCTTATGGAATGCCAATGGCATTGACCATGTGCAAATCACCGTTAGCGAGACTGTGGGCCTTGAAGGGCGGCATGGCTTTTACGACGACACTGGCGCTCTGCGCGATATGGTGCAAAACCATATGCTGCAATTGCTCGCGCTTATCGCGATGGAAGCGCCCGCTGATTTCGACGCAACCAATGTGCGCGATGAGAAAGTCAAAGTGCTGCGGTCTTTGCGCACCGTGGCCGCCGATGAGATGGTCCGGGGCCAATATGGCTCTGGCGCGGTCGGGGGGGAAGCGGTTGCAAGCTATGAAGAGGATTTCGGCCAATCTTCAGATGCTGAAACATTTGTCGCGCTCAAGGCGCATGTCGACAATTGGCGCTGGCAAGGCGTGCCCTTTTACCTGCGCACTGGCAAACGCTTGTCTGAACGGCGCAGCGAAATCATCGTCCAGTTTAAATCCGTTCCGCACAATATCTTTGCCAAGCGCGGCGGCAAGCTTGAGGCCAATCGGCTGGTAATCCGCTTGCAGCCGGAGGAATATGTGCGCTTGCAAGTGATGGCGAAGGAACCGGGCATGGACCGCGAAGGCGTGGTTTTGCGCGAAGTGCCGCTGGACCTCTCACTCACCCAAGCCTTTGCCAAGGCGCGGCGCAGGATCGCTTACGAGCGGCTATTGCTAGACCTCATTGACGGCGATCCGACTTTGTTCGTGCGGCGAGACGAGGTGGAGGCGCAATGGCGCTGGATTGATGCCATTCGCGAGGTATGGGCACGCGAAGGCCTAACCACCAAGAGCTATGGCGCTGGCAGTTGGGGGCCTTCTGCCAGCATAGCCCTAACCGAAAGAGACGCGGTCAGCTGGCATGAGTGAAGTCACCGTTTTAGAGAGCAAAAGCATGGATATTGGCGCGATTGCCGATCATGTTGCCAATTACATTACGGGCCATATCTCAGGCCATACCTCAGGCGCTCATCAAACCATTGCAGTGCCAGGGGGCAGCACCCCTTTCCCGATATTTGATGCGCTGACGCAAATGCCGCTCAATTGGGATGATACGCGGATTGTCCTGACCGACGACCGCCTTGTGCCGGGTAGCCACCCTGCCTCTAACCAAGGCAAATTGAGCGCGGCCTTTGCCCAAACAGAGGCACAAATGCTCACACTTGAAGAAGGCATGGACGCACCTGATTTTGATCTGGTCTGGCTGGGCATGGGCGCAGATGGCCATATCGCCTCGCTGTTCCCCAACACGGACCCGCAATTGGATGCGCCAGCCACCGTCATGCGCTTAACGCCGGAACCCCTGCCGCCAGAGGCACCGTTTGACCGGCTTAGCTGGACCTTGCCCGCGCTTTTGAACACGAAGGCCGCGATGCTGGTGATCAAAGGCGCAGACAAACGCGAAGTGCTCGATGCGGCAATTTCCGGCGCTAGCGATTTGCCTATTGCGCGTTTTCTTGGCGCGCTCAGCGCACCCCTCACAGTTTTTTGGAGCGAGACATGACGCTTAATCCCATTCTCGCAAAAGTGACGGAGCGGATCATTGCGCGCTCTAAGGATCGCCGTCAGGCCTATCTTGATCTCATTGACAGCCAGCGCGATGAAGGCGTCCACCGGCCCAATCTAAGCTGCGGCAATTTGGCCCATGGCTTTGCCGCCAGCGGCGATGACAAAGCGGCTTTGCGCGGCGGCGGCTCGATGAATATCGGCATTGTGACGGCCTATAACGATATGCTGTCTGCCCACCAGCCCTATGGCCGCTATCCAGAGCAGATAAAGGTCTTTGCACGCGAAGTGGGCGCCACAGCCCAAGTCGCAGGCGGTGTTCCGGCTATGTGCGACGGCGTTACGCAGGGCCAACCCTCGATGGAACTGTCGCTGTTCAGCCGCGATGTGATCGCTATGGGCGCAGCGATTGGCCTGTCGCATGGCATGTTTGAGAGCGCGATCCTGCTGGGCATTTGCGATAAGATCGTGCCGGGGCTTCTTATCGGTGGTTTGCGCTTTGGGCACTTACCAACCATATTGGTTCCCGCAGGTCCGATGCCTTCAGGCCTTGCCAATAAGGAGAAGATCCGCGTCCGCCAGCTCTATGCCGAGGGAAAGGTTGGCGAGGATGAGCTGCTAGAAGCCGAAAGCGCTAGCTATCACGGCGCTGGCACTTGCACCTTTTTTGGGACCGCCAATTCCAATCAGATGATGATGGAGATGATGGGGCTGCATATGCCCGGCTCTAGCTTCGTCAATCCGGGCACGAAATTGCGCCAAGAGCTGACCCGCTCTGCCGTCCATCGTGTGGCCGAGATAGGCTGGCAGGGCGACAATTATCGCCCGCTTGGCCGCTGCATTGATGAAAAAGCGCTGGTCAATGCGGTTGTCGGGCTGCTCGCAACGGGCGGCTCAACCAATCACTTCATCCATTTGCCCGCCATTGGCAGGGCCGCTGGGATTGAGCTCAATTGGGACGATATGGACGAATTGTCGGGCGCTGTTCCGCTCATCTCTAGCATCTATCCCAATGGCGCAGGTGATGTGAACCATTTCCACGCGGCAGGCGGCATGCCCTATGTGATCCGCGAGCTGGTGGAGAGCGGGCTTGCGCATGATGACATTATGACGATCCATGGCGGCAGTCTGCTTGACGGCGCGCGCGAGCCAGCCTTGGATGATGCAGGAACTCTCAGCTGGCAGGGTGCAGCCAATGAGAGCCGTGATGAGAGCATGCTGAGGCCGGTTAGCGCCCCATTCCGCCAAGATGGCGGCCTTCGCCTCCTAGCGGGCAATCTGGGCCGTTCTACGATGAAATTGAGCGCGGTTGAGCCTGAACGCTGGACGATCGAAGCCCCTGCGCGCGTTTTTGACGATCAAAACCAAGTCATCGAAGCCTTCAAAGCGGGCGAGCTAGAGCGCGATTTGGTGATTGTCGTGCGGTTCCAAGGCCCAGCGGCCAATGGCATGCCAGAATTGCACAAGCTCACCTCGCCCATGGGCGTGCTTCAGGATCGCGGCTATAGGATAGCGTTTGTGACGGATGGCCGGATGTCGGGCGCAAGCGGCAAGATCCCTGCGGCGATCCATGTCTCGCCAGAGGCCTATAAAGGCGGTCCGCTCGCAAAATTGCGCGATGGCGACATTGTGCGGGTGTGCGCCAAAACAGGAGCGCTCAATGCTCTGGTGGACGAAGCCGAGTGGGACGCCCGCTCGGACGCGGCAGCCCCCGCGCCAGCAATGGGCGTAGGGCGCGAATTGTTTGCCATGCTTCGCCATCACAGCGACCCGGCTGAAAAAGGCGGCAGCGCGATGCTGGCAGAGGCAGGCCTGTGAGCAGCGAAGAAGTACGCATGATTGCCGTCGCGGACATCGGCGGCACACACGCACGCTTTGCCGTGGCTGAAATCGCAGGCGAAGAATGCCTGTCATTGAGCAATCCGGTAAAGCTCAAGACAGCTGATTACCCAAGCCTGCAAGCGGCATGGCATGCGTTTACATCGACGCTCGATGGGCCGAAGCCAAAAGCGGCCTCCATTGCTTTGGCAGCGCCCATTCGCGGCGAAACCATCAAGCTCACCAACAATCCTTGGACGCTTAAGCCGGCGACATTGCCGAGCGAACTCGACCTCGATGATCTGCTTCTGATCAATGATTTCGAAGCTCAGGCCCATGCCATTGCAGGCGCGAGCGAGGATCAGTTTTTGCATATTGCTGGCCCCAAAACTGGCCCGAAAACTGGCGTTACCAGCGTCATAGGCCCTGGCACAGGCCTTGGCGTCGCGATCATCTCTAAGACCGCCCAAGGCTTGCGGATTCTTCCAACCGAAGGGGGCCACGGCGCATTTGCCCCGCTCGACACTGTCGAGGAGGAACTCGTGCGGCATTTGCGGCAGTTGCATGGCCGCGTTTCGGTTGAAAGGGTGGTCGCGGGCCAAGGACTAAAGGCGATCTGGACCGTGCTCGCCAAGGCGCAGAACAAGAAACCGCCTGAAGGCAGCGACACCGAGGTTTGGACCCTTGCCTTGAGCGGGAAAGACCCAATGGGTTCAGCGGCAATAGAACGCTTTTGCATGGCTTTTGGTTCAGTAGCGGGCGACTTAGCTTTGGCCCATGGCCCGGGTTCTGTTGTGCTGACAGGCGGATTGGGCGCACGTCTTGCAGACTATCTGCCAAGCTCTGGGTTTGCCGAACGCTTTGCCGATAAAGGCCGCTACCAGACGCTTATGGAAGGGGTCAGCGTCAAGCTGATCGATATGGAAGAGCCGGGCCTTATTGGCGCAGCTTTGGCCTTCGCGCATTCATAGCCGGGCTGGCAAGTTGTGGCTTTATGCTCAACAAAGCCTTGCCACGGTCATCAGCATAGTAACGTGAGCTCGCTCGAAAAAAAAATGGCGGCGCGTTAACTTTTAGCCCGCGGCCTTGCGATTAAGCCCAAATGAACGGCCTCGCGATTCTGAGCAGATTTGCTAGTTTAGGGTTGGCGAAGGCTGCCCCTCAGATGGGCCGCAAAGCGAGCGGTTTTCCAGCCTCCTCAATATTTGTCGAGCTAGAGATTTCGGAACAAATCCAACGCCTAGAAATTATCTTAGATTCTGGCATTCCACCGGTTTTGCAGACAGCAGCGTTTTCCCATCTTAGAAAACTTATAAGATAGTCATTTTGATAAATTATCACAAAAAATCATTGTGTTCGAGCTTTTATCGATTATTTTTCGAGATAGTAAGATGGCCAAAATCGTGTCCTTCAGCGTTCAAAACACGGCACTGGCAAACATGAGCAAATCGCGAACTACTTTTTCGCCATTGGCCTAAGCCATGCGCGAAAATCAAAGTGAGAAAAATCCGCGCTCTTCGGCCCTAAATTAGAAAATTTCTTGGCCCCATAGGCGCCGCTTTCGAACTGAACCACTCGGCCCTCGCTTTGCGCAAACTCTTTAGAGTGCGATGCTCATATTCTTTCGAACTTGGCGGAGCGCGCTGCGACGCCAGCATTCGAACGACGCCCAAATGAACATTTGTTCATGTGAATATGTCGGCAAGAAAGCCGCAAAAACACACCTGCAAATAGTTAACGCGAACCCCAAAAAACCAAAGAAACAGGAGTTCTACTTAAACGGACGCTAACCATTTTCCCCCATACGGGTGACATGAAAAACGTCCAAAACACACTTCGCGACTTGAAACTGTCGCTAGCACTTGTCCCATTGTTGACGATTGCCATAGCCATGCCTGCCCACGCTGCTGGCGTTCCGGCTGGCACATTGATCGACAACACGGCAACCGCGACCTTCGACAATGGCGGCGGGCCGCAGACACTCGATTCAAACACGGTGTCATTGCAGGTTGATGAGCTGCTCGATGTCACTCTCACCTCGCTTGATCCCGGTCCTGTAGCTACTGTGCCGGGCTCTGAGGTTTTGACGTTTGAGATAACCAACACTGGCAACGGCCCGGAAGAGTTCACTCTCACAACCAATCCAGCCGTGGGCGGCAATGACTTTGACGTGACCGTCGACACCATTGCAATCGATACCAACGGCAATGGCGTTTATGACCCCGGTGTTGATCAGATCCTGACCGGACCCGAAACCACCCCTACTCTGGCGGCTGACGCAACCGAGACAATCTTCGTGCTTGTCACCGTGCCAAGCGGTGTTGCCGATGGCGACGCTAGCGATGTTGAACTGACCGCCGAGGCTGTCACGGGAACAGGCGCGCCGGGCACTTTGTTTGCAGGGGACGGTGTCAATGGCAGCGATGCTGTGGTTGGGCCAACCGGCGCTGATGCAACCGCCACTGGCTCTCTGATTGTTGGCATTGCGACGGTAGACCTCACTAAATCTGCCGTTGTGGTCGATCCGTTTGGCGGATCAAGCGCAGTCCCAGGTGCCACCATCACCTATACGATCACGGCCAATGTGACCGGTACCAATGACGTGACTTCGCTCATCGTCACTGACGCATTCCCCACCGGTACAACATACACAGCCCAAACCATCACGCTTGATGCTGCGACACAGACAGACGCAGCTGGCGATGATGCGGGCGAGGCCAGCGCGACGGGCATCTCCGTTGATCTGGGCACAGTGTCCGCAGGCACCAGCCACGTGGTCACCTTCGATGTGGTGATCGACTGATGACCATCACAACCAAAACATTCCGCCTTCAATCGCCCTTTGGGAGTTCGAACATGAATACCTTCTCCAAACTATCCCTTTCCTGGACCGCCGCATGCGCAGCAATGGCTGTAGCATTGGCCAGCCCAGCAGCAGCGGCGCAAGACCAAGCCATAGCGCTGAAAGGCGATGTCATGGCGGTGAAAACAACCACCAATGAAGCCGGTGTCACTGCAACCCAATTGGTTAAACCCAATTTGATTGTTCCGGGCGACCGCCTGCTGTTCACAACAAATTATCACCATACTGGTGAGGAAGCGGCCGACAATTTCGTTGTCACTAACCCGCTTCCTTCTGCTGTCCGCCTTGCACCCGATGCTGACCCCAGCCTGACCGTTTCGGTCGATGGGGGAACAAGCTGGGGCATGCTGGCCGAGCTAACCGTTGCAGATGAGGCTGGCGCAAGCCGCGCCGCTTCACATGCAGATGTCACACATATTCGTTGGACTCTTCCTGTCGTCAATCCCGGCGACAAGGGCGAGCTCCAATATCCAGCCATCATTCGCTGAGAAGCGAAAGATAACCGCCTTGCTCTGCTGGCGGTGGGATCAATGCAGAGCAGTTAAAGAGGACCAAACCAATGAAACAAGCTAAGCAATTGCTGGGAACTGTGAGCGGCGTATCGCTCATCATGTTTACCAGCGCCCCTGCCTTTGCGGCAGGCACAGATGCGGGTGATACCATCACCAACAACGTCTCTGTCTCTTATGACGTGGGCGGTGTTACGCAAACACCTGAAACAGCCAGCGATACCTTCACGGTTGACCGCATCATTGATGTGACCGTTGCTGAAGTCGGCGGCGCTGCAACCAGCGTTTCACCGGGCGAAACGCAGGCTGCTACCACCTTTACGGTGACCAACAACTCGAATGACACGGCCGATTTCGACCTGTCTTCAAGCCAATCTGTTGCAGATGATTTCAACGTCACCAATGTCGAGTTCTATCTCGATGATGGCAATGGCACATTCGGCCCAGAAGATACTCTGGTAACCTTCTTGGACGAATTGCCTGAAGACGCGACTGTCACTGTCCACGTTGTCGGCGATGTTCCAAACACCGCAGTCAATGGCGACACAGCAGAAATCTTCTTGATCGCTGATGCGCATGAAGCAGGCGGCGTAGGCGCTTTGGGTGCAGAGCACACAGATACAGCTGGCGCAAACACAGCGGGCATCGACACGGTTCTCGCTGACTTGGGCACACCAAATGACGACGGCGCGAATGAAGGCGACCATTCTGATATGGACACCTACATCGTTGCAGCTGCCGATCTGACAGTCGCCAAGACCAGCACGGTCATTAGCGACCCGGTTAACGGCACAACGGATCCCAAAGCGATCCCTGGCGCTGTGGTTGAATATTGCATCACCGTTGCCAACGCAGCCGGTGCAGCAACAGCGACCAATATCGTCATCAACGATGATTACACACCCGAAGCTGCAAGCCTCGATTTCCTTCCTGACGCCTATGGTGCCATCGAAGATATCGTGATTGACGGCGACGGCAGCTGTGCTGGTGGTACGCCCATTGATAAGGGCTTCACCACAGCGACCACAGTGGTCAACAATGCGCTCAGCGACGTTGCAGGCGGCTCTACCGTCTCGCTGCGTTTCCGGGTGACTATCCAGTAAAGCATTGCTGAGAGGGCAATCCTCTTAGTGCTGAACTGAAACGTCATGCGCATTCAATCCTCTTTGAACCGATTAGCGGCAGTGCTCAGCGCAGCACTGCTGCTCTTCGGCATGACTGGAGCGAATGCGCAAGACGAGCTCATCACCAATGTTGCAGAGGCAACTTGGAGCTTTGACGGGTCTGATTTCGACACAGTATCCAATGAGGTGGAAACGCCCGTTGAGCCAGCCTTGGCTGAAATCATTACTTTCCGCCCGGGCTCCAGCACGACCGGCGATACGATAACCTTCCGCCAGTCTTTCTGTGCCGCCGGACAAACAACGCAATCCGTGCCGCAGGTTCCCGCAGCCAGCATGACTTCGGTCGAGCAAACCAATATCATCACTGCTGGTGATATGCTCTTTTTCGAAGTGACCGCACCCGCTGCAAACCTTGATCCAGCTCTCGTTGACAGCCTTGAAGCAATCCTGACCACACCGGGGGGAGATCAAGAAGAGATCACCATCTTCGAAACCGCGGTTAACTCTGGCTTGTTCGTGGGCCAAATTGGTACACGGCGCAGCCCACCTGCCCCCGTGCAATCCGATTGTGTCCTGAGCATTGAAGACGAACAGTCGATCACGATTGCGGCTACGCCTTTGGGCGGCGATGCGATCTTGGTTACCACTGATGTCGATGTGCTGGCCGATCCGTTTGGCGTTGTCTTTGATAGCGAAACAGGCGAGCCAGTTGACGGCGCGGTTGTTACTTTGATTGATACGGCCACGGGCCTGCCAGCCACAGTATTCGGCGAGGATGGGGTGACACCTTGGCCATCAACCGTCATTTCCGGCAGCCCCGTCACTGACGGAGCGGGCAATGTCTTTCCTATGGCGCCGGGCGAATATTGGTTCCCTCTAACCAATTTGGGAACATATCGTCTCGATATCCAGCCGCCAGCGCCTTACACAGCGCCATCGGTTGTATCGCCTGCACAGCTAGCTGCATTGCCGCGGCCAGGTGGCGGAAGCTTCACCATTCTTGACGCATCGTTTGGCGGTGAGTTCGCGCTCACCAGTCCGATCCCGCTCGAAGTGGATATTCCGCTAGACCGCCCTAGCCTCGATTTAACTGTCACCAAAACCGCCTCGCGCGCCAATGCGCAGCCCGGCGACGCGGTGTTTTATACAGTGGTTGCGACGAACCCTGACGCGGACCGAGTAAGGCGCGATGTGGTCGTCACTGATACGCCATCGCCATGGCTACGGCTGCGTCCAGATTCGATCCGCATCGACGGGGCAGAAGCGTCAGAAGCCGCGATCTCCATTGCGCCCGACGGCAGCAATCTGGCCATTACGCTGGGCGACCTTGCTGGTGGTGAGAGCCGCCGCATTACCTATGCCATGACCGTGCGTTCAGACGCGCCGGCCACTCGCGCTGAAAACATTGCCCAAGCTGTCGACTCGATTGGCCGCTCAACCATTGCAAGCGCGTCTGTGAAGATTGAACGCGAAACTATTGCTGGCCGCATGACCATCATTGGCCGCGTAACAGCCGCGCCATCTTGCGACAGAACCTACACGCAGATCGGTGTTCCCGGCGTGCGTGTGGTGATGGAGGATGGCAGCTTTGCGATCACCGACGTCGATGGCCGCTATCACTTTGACGGCGTTGTGCCCGGCACTCATGTCGTGCAGGCCGCGCGTATGACCTTGCCAGAGGGCACTGAGTTCATCGACTGCATTCGCTCCACCCGCAGCGCTGGCAGCGCCAGCTCACAATTTGTGATCGGCCAAGGGGGCTCGCTTAAGGTTGTTGATTTCTATGTGAAGGCTCCGCAGGAAATCTATGAAAACCTTCAAGAAATTTCCGATTTAGCGCAGGCTCCTCAGGCAATTTCTTCAAGCGATTTCGAGGGGCTGGAAAGCGCACCAGCTGCGCCAGCTCCAACCGTTCTTCAGATCGGCGCTACGCCGCAAGAACCCGGCATTCT
>CAZTFZ010000051.1:0-10250 GCA_964613105.1 uncultured Porphyrobacter sp.
TCTTCCTCGCCCCAAACCTTATTGACGAGCCGCCCGCGTTGCACAGCAGGCCGCTCGAACAATTGCTTGGTCCAGCGTGCCACATGCTCATATTCATGGATTGAGAGGAAGGTTGTTGCATCCTCATAAATATGACCCGTCACAAAGGGCGCGAGCCACGGGAAGGTCGCAATATCGGCAATGGTGTATTCGTCGCCGCCCAGATACTCTGATTTTGCCAAACGCTGATCGGTGACATCGAACAAGCGTTTCACTTCCATGGCATAGCGATTGATCGGATATTCGTATTTTTCGGGCGCATAGGCATAAAAATGGCCAAAGCCGCCGCCAATGAAGGGCGCGCTGCCAACTTGCCAAAACAGCCAGCTTAGCACTTCTGCGCGGGTGTGATCGGTGGGCAGGAACGCGCCAAACTTCTCGGCCAAATGCATCAAGATTGCACCGCTTTCAAACACGCGCACTGGCGTGTCGCCGCTGCGATCGAGAAGGGTTGGGATTTTGGAGTTGGGGTTGAGATCAACAAAGCCCGAGGTGAACTGAGTGCCGTCGCCGATATTGACAACAAATGCGTCATACTCTGCCTCTGAATAGCCCGCTTCGAGCAATTCCTCGAACATGATTGTGGCCTTCACGCCATTGGGCGTTGCCAGCGAATAGAGCTGAAAATCATGCTCGCCTGTTGGCAGCTCTTTTTCCTCGCGCGCGCCAGCGGTTGGCCGGTTGATGCTGGCAAACCTTCCCCCGTTTTCGCTGTCATAAGTCCATACTTTGGGCGGAGTGTAAGTGGGATCGGACAAGCTTGGTCTCCTGAAAAATCGCGCATTGGGCAGCGCTGTATATCGTCTATGTATAGGGTGGAGCCTGCGTTACAATTGCGCAAGTGCTGATTGATCGTGGCAAGACTTGATTTTCAGTATCCTTTTGGGATACATGGCGTCTCATGCATGTGGCTGGGCAAAAGATTCGTAACTGGCGCGATGCGCAAAAGCCGCCCCTTTCAGCGAGCGAGTTTGGCGAGGCATTTGGCCAGCCTAAACCTTGGCCTAGCCGGACAGTCTATGGCTGGGAGACCAAGGGTAAGATCGCTCGGCGCGATGTGCAAATGCGCCTTTCGCAATTGGGCATATGCGAGCCGGCCGATTGGGTCACGTCAGTCGGAGGCTCTAGCGCCGCAAAGCCAAGACCCGTGCCTCAATTGCAAACTCAACAAAAACCATCCCCAAAAGGCCCCTCTTCGATGAGCGCACAACGCAAAGCAGCACCCAAAGACCAATCGAGCCAAGCGAGCTCTCGCGGTGAGGGCAGCAAAAACCATCCCTTCTTCGACATGCATAACCACGGCTTTGTTCGGGTCGCGACCTCTACCCCGGCAGTGCGCCCTGCGGATGTGGCTTTCAACCTTGCAGCCGTCTTGCAAGAGGCGGAGCGTGCTCAAGAAAGCGGGGTCGATCTGCTGGTCTATCCAGAGCTGTGCCTGTCTGGCTATGCGATTGATGATCTGCATTTGCAGCATGCATTGCTCGATGCGGTTGAGGATGCGGTTGAGCAGGTGCGAGTTGCCAGTGAAGGGCTAAGCACGGTCTTGGTTATTGGGGCCGCTTTGCGCCGCAATGGGAAGATATACAATTGCGGCGTCGTGATCGCAGGCGGCGATATTCTGGGAGTTATACCCAAAAGCTATCTGCCCAATTACCGCGAGTTTTATGAAAAGCGCTATTTCGCCCATGGCCGCAATTGTCAGGGGCTGTGGCTTCAATTGGGCGGGCAGGAAGTGCCCTTTGGGACAGACATTATCTTTGCCGCAGATAATCTGTCCGGTTTCACATTCGGGGTAGAGATTTGCGAGGATTTTTGGGCGCCCGATCCGCCCGGAACAAAGGCTGCGCTCGCAGGCGCGCATATCCTTTGCAATCTGTCTGCTTCGCCGATCACCATTGGCCGCGCAGATGATCGCCATTTGCATTGCCGCTCAAGCTCTGCCCGCTCGATTTGCGCCTATGTTTACTCGGCGAGCGGGCATGGGGAAAGCACGACTGACCTTGCGTGGGATGGGCAGGGCGTCATCTATGAGATGGGCGATTTGCTGGCGGAAAGCGCTCGTTTCGATCGCCAACCAGAATTGTGCATTGTCGATATTGATACACGCAAAATCGCAGCCGAGCGGCTTCGCAATCAGACTTGGGGCGACGCTGGAGAGGCTGCTGGCAGGCCCGAGGATCGCTATCGCACGGCCAGCTTCACTCACAATTGCGGCGAGGGTGATATTGGCCTTATGCGCGGCATCCGGCGCTTTCCCTTTGTGCCGGGCCGGCGTGAGCGTTTGGACGAGGATTGCTTTGAAGCCTTCAACATCCAAGTCGATGGCCTCATCCGGCGGATGGAGGCAACCAAGCCCAAATCGCTCGTCATTGGCATATCGGGCGGCCTTGATAGCACCCATGCGCTGATCGTTGCAGCGAAGGCTTGCGATGCTTTGCAATTGCCGCGCAGCACCATTCGCGGCTTCACCATGCCCGGCTTTGCGACCTCTGACGGCACAAAATCCAACGCATGGAAGCTGATGGATGCGATGGGTATTACGGCTGAGGAAATAGACATCAAGCCAACCGCCGAACTGATGCTTGAGAATATCGGCCATGCTTTTGCTGCCAAAGACGGCAATAAGGGTGAACCTGTCTATGATGTGACATTTGAAAATGTGCAGGCGGGCCTGCGCACTGACTATTTGTTCCGTTTGGCGGGGCAGCATTCTGGCTTTGTCGTAGGAACGGGGGATTTGAGCGAGCTAGCCCTTGGCTGGTGCACTTATGGCGTGGGTGACCAGATGAGCCATTACAACGTCAATTCAGGCATTCCCAAGACGCTGATCCAGTATCTCATCCGCTGGACGGTTCAAACCGAGCAATTTGATGCGGAAACAGGCAAAGTCTTGCTGAGCGTGTTAGACACGGAAATCTCTCCCGAACTTGTTCCAGCGGGCGAAGATGGCGCCATTCAGAGCACAGAAGCGATGATCGGCCCTTATGAGCTCAATGACTTCTTCCTCCACCATATCTTGCGATGGGGCCAATCTCCGAGCCATGTGGCGTTCCTTGCCTACCATGCGTGGCATGATGCCAGCGTGGGTTTGTGGCCGGTCGATTTTCCAGAAAGCGCCAAAAATGCCTATGATCTTGAGACCATTGCATCATGGCTCGAAAAATTCTTGAAGCGCTTCTTCGGCTTCTCGCAATTCAAACGCAGCGCCATGCCCAATGGCCCGAAGGTCAGCTCAGGCGGAGCTTTATCGCCGCGCGGCGATTGGCGTGCTCCCAGCGATGGCGTGGCGGATGTGTGGCTCTCTGAGCTGCGCGAGAATTTACCCGAGTTTGCAAGGGGCGAATGATGAGGGGGCTAGTCTTCGGCTCTAAGCCAAAGCAGCGCCTCTTCTTTGGTCTCGAAAAATTCTAGGTTAAGCCCTGCGCTAATCCGTCGAAATTGCAATTTCAGCAGCGTTGAACTCAGCACAATGGCCATCCGCTCAACGCCGTTTTGGGCTGCTCCCTCTTGCGAGCTGCGCATGACCTCTACCACGTCTTGGTTTTGCACGTGGAACTCTCGCAAATCGCCCAAGACGCGAAACTTCTGACCCTTCTCGATAAATACAAGTGATTGCAAGAATAGAGCTTTTGGAAGTTTTACTGCCTCTTCCTCTGTCCAATGCCCGCTCGCGCTCCAATGCAGCTCGCGCCGAGTAATATCGCGCTCTATGCTATAGGATGGGGCAAAATCACTCATTGGCTTTCACTGCAGCTAGACTTAAGTCGAGGACTAGAACTAGAAGAATTTGGTTAAAGGTCTAGGTACAATCTACCAAAACTTGTTCATTGATTGTGTGATCAGGGAAAAGTCTCATAGTCGCCATTTTCCCACACCTTGTGTTTTTCCATAATGTTAGCGAACAAAGTTGAGGCCAAATGGCGCCCAAGCCAGTCTTGCAAATGCGGCAAGTCTTGACCGTCGAACCAAGCGCGATCAGCATTGGCGAATTGCCGGATAAAGGGGAAAATCGCTATGTCCGTCAGGCTGCTTTGATCCCCGCAAAGCTCGGTTTGGCTTTCGAGCCTTGTGTTGAGCTGCTCTAGAATTTTCACCGCTGCTGCGCGGTGCTCTGCTGGGTCACTATCGTGGCGGGTCGCATATTTATAGCGGTCGAGATGATGCTTAAACGGGCCATCGTTTTGGTCGATCAGGGCTTGGTCAACACTGCTTAGCCAGCTTTCAGGGTCGTTTTGCTCAAGCGCCCAGCGCATTATCGCAAGGCTTTCATCCAAGACTTTGCCAGTTGCGAGTTGAAGCACTGGAACGGTGGCCTTGGGAGAGGCTTGGAGCAATTCGGGCGGTTTGTCGGCCAGCTTCACCTCGCGCAATTCGCATTGTTGGCCGCTAACAAACAGCGCCATGCGCGCTCGCATCGCATAGGGGCAGCGGCGAAAGCTATAAAGGATGGGAAGCGCTTGCTCACTCACCCTTTTGCGCCTTTACCAATCGCGTCTTTTAAGGCTGCGCCGTAATTCGCCTCCCAATCGCCGCCAGTGTCGAAAGCGTCCTTTGTCGCCTTGGCGTTAGACTGTTCTGGCGCGCCGGAACTTGGGCGAGAACCAGGGCGGCCGTGCACCTCGCCGCGTGTCTTTGCGAGCTGGCGTTGGCGTTGGCGCTCTGCATAGCGTTCGCGCTGTCTATCATCGCGCTTGTCGATGCAATGCGGGCAGCTGATCCCTTCGACAAAGGCGTCGCTGGCCATTTCCTCGGCATTGATCGGGCGTCGGCAGGCGCGGCATAGGGCATAGTCGCCCGGAACCAGCGCATGTTTGACAGTCACTCGCTCGTCAAAAACGAAACATTCGCCTTCCCATAGGCTCTCTTCCTCGGGCACATTCTCAAGGTAGCGCAGGATGCCGCCCTTCAAATGGAAGACATCCTCCACCCCTTCAGAACGCAGAAAGCTGGTCGATTTCTCGCAGCGTATTCCGCCAGTGCAATACATGGCGACCTTGGGCGTTTTGCCTTGATCGAGCAGGGCCGCACGCTGCTCGCGGAACCACTGCGGAAATTCGCGAAAGCTGGTGGTTTTGGGGTCAATCGCACCATTAAACTTACCCGTTGCGACCTCATAATCATTGCGCGTGTCGATCACGATGGTGTCGGGATCAGATATGAGCGCATTCCAATCCTGCGGGTCCACATAAGTTCCAACGCTGGCTGTAGGGTCAATGTCAGGCTCGCCCATGGTCACAATTTCCTTTTTCAGCCGCACTTTCATACGGTGAAATGGGGGCGTGCTAGCCTCGGAGAATTTGACATCCAAATCGGCGCAGCCGGGCAATGTGCGGATGTGACCCAGCACTTTGGCAACGCCTGCTTCAGGGCCAGCGATAGTGCCGTTTACACCCTCTGAGGCAAGCAGGATTGTGCCCATGGTCCCTGCCGCTTCGCAGACTTCCTGCAATGGCGCTTGGAAAGCAGCATGATCGGCAAAAGGCGCAAATTGATAGAGCGCTGCGACTGTGATGGGAGGGGTGGTCATGATCTGATTTTTCCGTCAGCGCCCAAATGGCATGCTGCTTTGGCGATTTTCAATGAACCCGCCACTGATCTCAGGGCGATAGGGCTGCCAATATCGCAACCGTGTAGGTTCTCCGCTTTCAATATTCTTTCGCTGCCATCTTGAAGTTTTACCGAAAGCAATGGCCCCTTCAGCCTGTAACTGGTGGAGCTGCCGATCCTGGTGACCTCTGCATAGATGACATGATCTGACCTTTCGTATTCTTCTTTTTGGACCCCATGATAAAACGCTGCGATAGGAATGCCGAAACCCAAAAGCAGGCATAAGAGAAAGAACGAGCCGCTTTTCCAGAACGGCGGTTTGAGAGGGTCGCGGCTCACCCCAATCTCTTTACCCAGCCGTGGCTATCATCGACCGTGCCGTTTTGAATTCCGACCAGTTTTGTGCGGATCTTGCTGGTGATTTGCCCCGGCCCTCCAGAGCCGATTTCAAACGCGCCATCTTTGCCTTCCACCTTGCCAACGGGCGTCACAACTGCCGCTGTGCCGCAAGCCATTGTCTCTAGCAGATGGCCTGAATTGGCATCATCGCGCCATTGGTCAATCGAGTATGGCTCTTCGCTGACGGTCAGGCCTTCCTCGCGCAGCAATGTGATGAGGCTGTCGCGGGTAATGCCGGGCAGAATTGTTCCTGTAAGCGGCGGAGTGATGACGCAGCCATCATCCATCACGAAGAACAGGTTCATGCCGCCCAATTCCTCGATCCATTTCTTCTCGACCGCATCAAGGAACAGCACTTGATCATGGCCACGCTCAAAAGCTTCGCCAGTGGGCACGAGGCTGGCCGCATAATTGCCGCCCGTTTTGGCTGCACCCGTTCCGCCGGGGGCTGCTCGCGTATATTCAGACTGCCAAATGCTGACCGCAGGCACACCTGACTTAAAGTAATTGCCAGCAGGGCTGAGGATCACGACGAATTTATATTGTTTGGCGGGGCGCACGCCCAAAAAGGCTTCGCTCGCGAACATAAAGGGCCGAATGTAGAGCGAGCCGCCTTCGACGCTAGGATACCAGTCTTTATCGGCCATCAGCGCTTGCTCGACGGCTTGCAAAAACAGCTCTTCGGGGATTTCGGGCATCGCCATGCGTTTCGCGCTGGCGTTAAAGCGGCGCGCGTTTTCCTCAGGACGGAACAGGCCGAGCGCGCCGTCCGGGTGGCGATAGGCCTTCATGCCTTCGAATATTTCTTGAGCGTAATGCAGCACGCTGGCGGCTGGATCGAGAGCGATGGGCGCACGGGGTTGCAAGGTAGGCGAGTGCCAACCACCGCCGACGGAACCGTCTGCCCCCTCGTCATAATCAATCACCACCATGTGATCGGTAAAGACGGTGCCAAAACCGGGGTCGGCTATGGCAGAAGTTCGGTCGGTCTCGCTCGTTGGCGAGGGGTGGGAGATGCGCGTAAATTCCATGAGAGCGGATTATAACGGCGAAGGGTTAAGGGCAATATCTGTTTTGAAAGCTTGCTGCGGTGATCGCGTCGGCCATGTGCAAAAACGTGAGAAGGCCAAATGCTGAGAAGGCCAAAAACTGAGAAGGGCAGCCCTCCGCAATGGAGAACCGCCCTTCACACGGGTCAGCGGCCGTAAAGTGCCGCTCACGAAAGCCTTACTCGGCAAATGCTACCGAATATGCTCCGCAGGGTACTTCACCGACCTCGCTACTGAACCATGAGACATCGGATCACCTCCTTTCAAGCTATGAGAGCAAGAGCACGCGTTTCACCGGTGCCCAAGACCTGCGTTAAGCGCTGGTCTTGAAGGGGAGTGTCCACATTATTTCGGGCGATGCAAGGGGATTAGGGCTTTTACCTACAATCCTCGATCACACGGGTCACCTCTGCCCAAGCCGGTAGATAAAGCGGGGCTTGCCCCGATGCTGCGAGAACAAAACGTCCCCGCGTTAGGGCAATCGCGTCAAACAAAGGGTCGCTCGCAATTGCCACTGCGCCAATCAATTGCGGTTGCGCAGGTCTTTCGAGCGCGCGCAATGTGCGGTCAGCGGTTTCTGTCACGACGCGCAAGCTCTCGCCCCCGCTAGCGCTTCCAAATACGCCAAGACCGATCTCGCGCTTTGCCAAATCGCAGCGGATGATCGCGCGATAATTGTTTGTGCCGCCGGCATTGTCGACAAACAAAGCGAAGGTCTCATTGGCCTCGCTCGTATATTGCCAATCACCCGCAGTTTGGGGCGTATCCAGCCAATTTTCGGCGACCGCTGCAGGGGCAGGTGCAGCCTGCGTGGTCTGAACAGACTGCGGCGCAGGCGGCTCTGGCGTGGGCGAGGGTGCAGGGCCGGGGATGCATGCCGCCAGACCAAAGGTGACGGCGATTGCGCCTGCGCAATAGGTATAGATAGCTTTCATGTCCCCCCAATGCCCGCTAGCGATGAAAATACAATGGTTCACTTTTGCAAATTGCCCAAAAACTTTGCCAGCTAAGCGTCGCCTCGATCAATTGCTCGTCGAGCGAGGGCTGGTGGAAAGCCGCACGCGTGCCCAAGCGCTTGTTATGGCGGGCCTTGTTTTCAGCGGTGAGACCAAGCTCGCAAAACCGGGGCAGCAAATGGCGGAAGATGCCAATTTGGAAGTGCGCGGGCGCGATCACCCTTGGGTCAGTCGGGGCGGAATCAAGCTTGCTCATGCAATTGAGCATTTCGGCCTCGATCCAGCTGGCGCTGTTGCAATGGACATTGGCAGCTCAACCGGCGGCTTTACCGATGTCATGCTGCAAAAGGGCGCGGCCCATGTTTTCGCGGTTGATAGCGGGACGAACCAATTGGCTTGGCAATTGCGCCAAGATCCGCGCGTTACCGTTCACGAACAAACCTCAGCACGCATCCTAACCCGCAAACATATCAACAAGACGTGCAATTTTGTGGTGTGTGATGCGAGTTTTATCGGTCTTGCCAAGGTGCTTGAGCGGCCGCTCGAACTGGCGGCGAGCGAGTGCCAGCTTGTCGCGCTCATAAAGCCGCAGTTTGAGGTTGCTCGTGAGGAAGTGGGGAAGGGCGGCGTTGTGCGCGACCCCAGCTTGCACAATCGCGTTTGCGAGGAAGTGCGCAGCTGGGTGGAGGCCCAAGGATTTCTTGTCGCAGGAATAGAGCAAAGCCCGATCACCGGCCCGCAAGGCAATGTCGAGTTCCTGATCAGCGCAAGACGCCTAGCATAGGCGCTGGTTGACGCGGCTTTCATGCGCTGGCAACCAAACCTCTCAAAAGTGGAAGAGGGAATATATGTCAGCCAATATTGCTGAAATGGAACGTCGCCGCGAAGCTGCCAATCTGGGCGGCGGGCAAAAGCGTATTGATGCGCAGCATTCCAAGGGCAAGCTCACTGCGCGCGAGCGGCTCGACGTGTTGCTCGACGCAGGCAGCTTTGAAGAGATCGACACCTATGTCGAGCATGACTGCACCGATTTCGGCATGGAGACACAGAAGATCCCCGGCGACGGCGTGGTCACAGGCTCTGGTACGATCAATGGCCGCTTGGTCTATGTCTTCTCCCAAGACTTCACCGTGTTCGGCGGCAGCCTCTCAAAACGCCATGCAGAGAAAATCTGCAAGGTGATGGAAACCGCCATGAAAGTTGGCGCGCCTGTGATCGGCCTTAACGACAGCGGCGGGGCCCGTATTCAGGAAGGCGTGGCATCGCTTGGCGGTTATGCCGATGTGTTCCAGCGCAATGTTTTGGCGAGCGGCGTTGTCCCTCAGCTCAGCGTAATCATGGGGCCATGCGCAGGCGGAGCGGTTTATTCGCCCGCCATGACGGACTTTATCTTCATGGTGAAGGACAGCTCTTACATGTTCGTCACCGGCCCCGATGTGGTCAAGACTGTGACGAATGAGGAAGTGACGCAGGAAGAGCTTGGCGGAGCGGTGACGCACACCACCAAGACCAGCGTTGCCGACAATGCCTTTGAGAATGACATCGAGGCTTTGATCGCGACCCGCGCTTTCTTTGACTATTTGCCTCTGTCCAACCGTGAAGAGCCGCCCGTGCGGCCCACCAGCGACCCGTTTGATCGGCAGGAGATGAGCCTCGACACGCTGATCCCTGACAATGCGAACCAGCCTTATGACATGCATGAGGTGATCGCAAAGACGCTGGACGAGGGCGATTTCTTCGAGGTTCAGCCGGCCCATGCGGGCAATATCATCTGCGGCTTTGGCCGGATCGAGGGACGCACGGTGGGCGTTGTCGCGAACCAGCCGATGGTGCTGGCAGGCGTGCTCGATATCAATTCATCGAAGAAAGCGGCGCGCTTTGTGCGGTTTTGCGATGCCTTTGAAATCCCGATTGTGACCTTTGTTGATGTTCCCGGCTTCCTGCCCGGCACCGATCAGGAACATAACGGTATCATCAAGCATGGCGCAAAATTGCTGTTTGCCTATGCCGAGGCGACCGTGCCCAAAATCACCATCATCACGCGCAAGGCCTATGGCGGCGCATATGATGTGATGGCGAGTAAGCACCTTCGCGGCGATTTGAACTATGCTTGGCCAACGGCAGAGATTGCGGTGATGGGCGCGAAGGGCGCGGTGGAGATTATCTTCCGCCAAGATCGCAATGACCCTGATAAAATCGCTGAGAAAACCGCGGAATATGAAGCGCGTTTTGCCAATCCGTTCGTGGCGGCTCAGCGCGG
>CAZTFZ010000052.1:0-10249 GCA_964613105.1 uncultured Porphyrobacter sp.
ATCCAAGGCTCTTCGACCATTTCGATGCGGTTTACATCGGGCCAATCGGCTGGATTGTGCAATTCGATAGTCTTTGCCGCCTCGCTTTTGGTTTTGCCCAAATGGACGCGGTAAACGACGCTTGGAGCAGTCGTGATGAGATCAAGATCATATTCTCGGCTCAATCGTTCTTGAATGATCTCAAGATGCAACAGCCCCAGGAAACCAGCGCGGAAACCAAAGCCCAAGGCTGCGCTTGATTCCATCTCAAACGAAAAACTCGCGTCATTCAGCCGCAGCTTAGCGATACTCTCGCGCAATTTCTCAAAATCGGCGGCATCCACCGGGAATAGCCC
Organism: uncultured Porphyrobacter sp.; assembly: GCA_964613105.1. Lineage (GTDB taxonomy): Bacteria > Pseudomonadota > Alphaproteobacteria > Sphingomonadales > Sphingomonadaceae > Erythrobacter. Next base: position 336 of record CAZTFZ010000052.1, read on the forward strand.
GCAAAAGACAACCGGCTGCACTTCTTTATAGCCTGGCAAAGCCTCGGTGGCACCGCCCTTTACCGTGGTGATTGTGTCACCAACGCGCGCTTGCTCAACCTCTTTGATTTGCGCGGTGATAAAGCCAATTTCGCCAGGGCCAATCTCTGGTAAATCGGTGTGCTTGGGCGAGAAACAGCCGACGCGGTCAATCAAATGCTCGGTCTCGCCTTGCATGAATTTGACTTGCTGCCCTTTGGTGATGACCCCATTGATCACGCGGACAAGAATAACCACGCCGAGATATTGGTCGTACCAGCTATCAATCAAGCTTGCAGTTAGCGGCGCATCGCGATCACCGGTAGGGGCCGGAATACGCGCCACAACCGCCTCGAGCACGTCTTCAATGCCGATCCCGCTCTTCGCGCTAGCCAAAGCCGCGTCCGAGGCATCCAGACCGATGACCTCCTCGATTTCCTGCTTTACCTTTTCAGGATCAGCTGCAGGTAAATCAATCTTATTGATAACCGGCACAATCTCATGGTCATGCTCGATCGATTGATAGACATTGGCGAGCGTTTGCGCCTCTACCCCTTGGGCTGCGTCAACGACGAGCAAAGCGCCTTCGCATGCAGCAAGGCTGCGCGATACTTCATAAGCAAAATCGACATGGCCCGGCGTGTCCATGAGGTTGAGCTCGTAAGTCTCACCATCCTTGGCGGTATAACTCAATCGGACCGTTTGCGCCTTGATGGTAATACCGCGCTCACGCTCAATATCCATATTGTCGAGCACTTGCTCGCTCATCTCGCGGTCGGTGAGGCCACCGCATGCTTGAATCAAGCGATCAGCCAAGGTCGATTTCCCATGGTCGATATGGGCGATAATCGAAAAATTGCGGATTTTGGAAAGATCAGTCATGCACCATGGGCCTTAGCGATGCTTAGGCCATGCGGGCAAGCGAACTATAGCCTGTTAAGCCGCATTTTTCCCGAATTGCTCAGGCGCATTGGCCGAAAGCGCAAATTGGGGGAAGGTTTGTGCCTTTTTAGAGCCATGCCGCTGAGCGCCGCGCTGACCTTCAGAAAGCGCTTCTAGTGGAACGCCTGCCTCTGCCAGTTCATAAGGGCTGACCCGGTGCCTAGTGCATAGCCCGCCTGCCCCATCGTCAACCATCTCTTGCTCAAATTCAACGCCTTGGGTGTCGTCCATCGTCCGGCGAACAGTGGCAACGGCCAATTGTCCACCGCCAAAGTCGAGCACAAAAGCTGTGCCGACCGGAACATTGTCAAGGCCCTGGATCATTGCGCCAGAACGCGAGAGATTGCGCAAAGTGATGTCATAGTAATGATCCTCGTGGATCACACCGATCTTTCTGAATACCGTGCGCCTGCTGGCCCGTTGTGAACCGGCATTGGTCGGGGCAAGCGACCAGTCGCCTGCCTCCAGCGCCTTTGTCACTTCATCAGCGCTTATTGCGTCTGAAAAGACATAGCCTTGGATGGTATGGATCCCATGGCTGCGCAGTTTCTCCATGATCTCAATCGCGTGAATACCGGACGCGCCTGTTTCCATGCCCATAGCGCCAGCCAATGTTGTAATGGCGCTGATCATTTTCATATCGCCAAACTCATCGCTGGCGGTAGGCTCAAAGTAATTGCTGCCAATATTGAGCGCATTGAAGGGCGCACGGCGCAAATAGTTGAGCGAGGAGAGCCCGCTTCCAAATTGATCAAGCGTCAGGCGCACACCGAGCTTGAACAGCGCAGCTAGCGTCAGATCGACAGCGGAGCCCTCGCCCTGAAGGATCGATTCGTCCAGCTGCAGGTCAAGCCGTGCCGCGGATAGGCCAGTATCTTTCAAGACCTCTTCGACCAAATCGACAAAGCCCGATGCGGTAAATTGGACAGCCGATATCTTGATCGCCAATCGGATTGAGCCAGGCCAATCCTTTGCTGTCTCGCAGGCTTGACGCAGGCCCCATTCGCCAATTGGCACAATTAGGCGGCTGCCCTCAGCGATAGGCAGGAAAGTCGCCGGATCCACTCGGCCACGCTCTTCATCTTCCCAGCAATATTGCGCCTCAAGGGCGACAACCAAATTGCCATCGAGAGAAACGATGGGTTGGTATTCCAGCCCGAATTGCCCTGCCTCAATGGCTTGAGCCAGATCCTCTTCCATGCGTTTGCGCAAATTGGCGTCATGTTCCAGGTCAACGGCGTAGAAACGAAATTGCCCCCGCCCGCCATTTTTGGAAGCATACAAAGCCAAGTCAGCCGCGCGGCTCAGATCATCGCGGGTTTCCCCATCAAATGGGGCAATTGCGATACCAACAGAACAACCAATGGTCGTGCGCCCTTCATCAAGGGAATAGGGCTGCGAAAGCATAGCGATGATCTTTTTCGCGACCGCGCCAAGCTCGCCCCGATCTTCGACATCGGGCATAAGCACTTGAAATTCATCGCCGCCTAAACGGCCAATTTCGCCCTGCCCGTCAATTGCAGAGGTCAAACGCTCTGCAACCTGCTGGAGCAATTGATCGCCCGCGGCATGGCCCAAAGTGTCATTGACCTGTTTGAAGCGGTCAAGATCAAGCATGAAAAGGGCGCAAGGGCGTTCGGTATTGCGGAATGTTTTAAGGGTGGAATCGATCCGCAACTCCATCCGGTGACGATTGGCTAGACCAGTTAGCGTATCATACTGAGCAAGCCGCGAGGCCTCCTCTTTGCTGCGAAACTCGGCGGTCATATCAATCGCACTTCCGCGAAAGCCGCTGAACTTTTTACCGTCCATCATTGGCCGGCCAGACAAGCGCAGCACAAGACTGGCCTTGTCTTCGTTCAATGACTTGACGGTTAGATTGTCGAAAGCCTTACGCGTGCCCAGCTTAAGCCCCAAGGATCGACCGTCGGTTTCGCCGCCTGTTGGTGCGAAGAGGGATTGAAAGGGCTTGCCGATTAGTGCGTCGATATCAGAGGCAATGCTCATCGCGATCGACGGGCTTACATAGGTCAAACGGCCATTGGCATCGGTCGACCAAAACCAACTGACGCCGGCTTCTTCCAATTCGTCGACGATTGAGACCTTATCGGCATCAACAATCGTATAGTTTGACTGTCCCCCGCGCCGCGTAGCGCCTGACTTCTTGGCCCCAAACATATCTGAAAAGGGCATCTTGCCCATCGCACGGACCTCGAAAGCTGAGTGTTAATAACAGCTTAGACCGTTAGCCCAGAATGGTTAGTATTCGCCTAATGCCGACCAATAATCTGAGCGATAAAAGGAGCGAAAGCGAAGCCCAGCAATCAAACGCGTCAAAATCGGCGAATTGGCGCTGGAAAGCTTACTTGCCCCTAGCCGATCCCGCGGCCCATTTTGGGGCTCGAGACCTCCACTTCGAGGAACTTCTTATTGCCCGAAGACCCACCGCGCTGATCCATCAGCATAGAGTAGGCATCTTGCTGCAATGCTTGAAGGGGCCGGCCAGCCGCCTCAATCTCATAGGGGGAAACCCGATGACGGGTGCATAGGCCGTCTGCACCATCGCTAATCAAAGGCGATTCAAATTCAACACCCTGCGTGCTCCCTCTTGAGCGACGCACAGTGCAAACAGCAAGCTGTCCATCACCCAAATCAAGCACAAATTGTGTTCCGAGTGGCACATCGGCCAAACCAGCGATCATGGCACCAGTGCGCGACAAATTGCGCAGTACGGCATTGTAACGGGCATCCTCGTGAATGACCGCAATTTTCATATACATGGTGCGGCGATCAGCACGATAGTTGGCTGGACCGCGTGGCTCATACTCAAGTTCGCCCGACTCAAGTTTTTCAAGCACATCGTTTTGCGGCATGCCCGGTGAAAAGATATAGCCTTGGATGGTGTCTGCACCGCGCGACTTCACCAAGGCAAGCTCGTCTTGGGTTTCCACACCCTCGGCAACGGTCTCCATATTGAGAGCATCGGCAAGGCTCACGATCGTCGTAATAATCGCAGCGTTATTATTGCCTTTTTCGGTCGAGCCACGAACAAAGCTTTGGTCGATCTTGATTTTGTCAAAAGGCGCGTTGCGCAAATAGCTCAAGGAGCTGTAGCCCGTCCCAAAATCGTCAAGCGCCAGCTGCACCTTAAAGCCTTTGAGCTCTTGGAAAATTCGTTCTGCGCGTTCGACATCGCTGACAAAGACAGACTCAGTGATTTCCAACACGAGCCGCTCGGGATCGAGCCCAGAGCTAATCAGAGCATTTTTGACGACAATCGTGAAATCATCATGTGCAAATTGGATCGGTGAGACATTGACCGCCACCTTAAGGTCAACCGGCCACTCGGCCGCTTGCCTACACACCTCTCTCAATGCCCACTCCCCCATGGGCTTGATGATATCGATGTCTTCCGCAATGGGAATAAACAAACCCGGTGACACAGGCCCTCGTTCTGGATGCGTCCAACGGATCAACGCCTCAAAGCCTGTAACCTTGTGCGTCTTTGCACTGACCAAAGGCTGATAGTGCATCTCCAGCTCTTCTTTGACCAAGGCATCGCGCAGGTCTTCTTCAAGCTGGTGACGCATCTTTGCGCCATCTTCTAACTCAGTGGCATAGAAGCGATATTGTCCGCGTCCGCCACCCTTTGCGGCATAAAGCGCAAGGTCGACCGCCTTAATGATATCTTCTGTATCAACACCATCATAAGGCGCGATTGCGATCCCGATAGAAGTCCCGATAATCGCTCGTGAGCCATCAATCGAATAGGGCTGCGAAATCATTTGGATCAGCCGTGCGGCCAAATCTCCGAGTTCGCCGCGATCATCGACATTGGGCAGAATTATTTCAAATTCATCGCCGCCCAAGCGGCCAATCTCGCCCCTATCGCCAATAATTTGCTTCAGCCGCGCAGCGACCTGTTTGAGCAATTCATCGCCAGCCGGATGGCCAAGAGTATCGTTCACCTGCTTAAATCTATCGAGATCAAGCATAAGGATGGCGCAAGAACGTTTTAGTGCACGGTCTTCTTTCAGGCGCTTCGCAAGGATTTCTTCCATCCTGTGGCGATTGCACAATTGTGTCAGCGAATCATATTGGGCTAGCCGCTCTGCGTTGAGCTGCTTTTCGCGTGTGTCGGTAATATCTTTGGCGTAGCCGCGATAACCCTCGAAGTTGCCATGGTTATCAAGTTGCGGCTTACCCTCAATTTCCCACCACACTTCATAGCCATCGCGCACAAGCTTAACCGGCACTTTGGAAATCGTATTGTGAGCTTTGAGCAGGAAGGTCAGCGGGCGTGCATTGCGGTCAGGATCATGGGCGTGGTCTGGCATAAAGATGTCTGTGAGCTGTTTGCCCAAAACATCATCCGCGCTCCACTCCAATTGGCGGCAAGCTTCCTCGGTCAGATAGGTTATCCGACCCTGAGCGTCGGTTGCCCAAAAAATGCCCAACCCAGCGGTTTCGAAGCTGTCGAGCAGCTCGACACGCCGTGTTGTATCTTGCGCGGTAATTGGCGCGAGAGCGGATTCAGCTTCGCTTTCCTCGGCTGAGGTACCGCTATTTCGCGAAAAAATGCTACCAATCGGCACTTATTGGAACCTCAAAAAAACTGTTGCCGCGCGATAAATTCACACAGCGATTACTTAGTTGAAACCGTCTAACTAGAATTGGTTGAAGAATGGCTAATCCTAGGCACGCAATTGCGCCCAAGCTTGCTAGTTCCGCAGCAAGACGGCATGCTCGTGCATTAGGGGGAATCGAATATCTATGCGCCATATCGCAATTATCGGCTCGGGACCGGCAGGCTACTACACCGCAGAAGCGGCCAATAAGCTTTGGGAAGAAGACGTTAAGGTCGATGTATTCGACAGTCTGCCTGTTCCTTATGGTTTGATTCGAACGGGCGTGGCCCCCGATCATCAATCGATAAAGGCCGTCTCGCGTCGTTACGAGAAAACGGCACTCAGCGACAATGTGCGCTTTGTCGGCAACGTCACTATTGGCAAAGATGTGTCTATCGGCGAGTTGCAAGAACTTTATGACGCAGTCGTTCTGGCCACCGGTGCACCCAATGATCGCACTTTGGGGATGCCCGGCGAAGAGCTCAGCAATGTATACGGCAGCGCTGCCTTTGTCGGTTGGTACAATGGCCACCCGCAGTTTGCAGAGCTAGCACCAGACCTTTCCGCAAGGCATGCGGTTGTGATCGGCATGGGCAATGTGGCGCTCGATGTGGCCCGTATCCTCGGCAAAACACGCGGCGAATTTGAAGGGTCAGACATTGTCTCCCACGCCCTTGAGGCGCTTATGGCTAGCAATATTGAAACCATAACAATTCTTGGCCGGCGCGGTCCCCACCAAATCATGATGACACCTAAGGAATTGGGTGAGTTAATGCATCTTGAGCGAGCAAGCCCCCGCGTTGATGCGGCAGATTTACCGCCCGAAGGCGATGATGCTCTATTGGAACCGGGTCTGCGCAAATCAGTAACTCATCTGCGCAATTTTGCCGCGATTCCTGAACACATTCATGGCGAAAAACCCGTTGAGATTGCTTTTGACTTTTTCGCCAGTCCTAAAGCCTTGAAAGGAGAAAATGGCGCCATTCAATCGGTCGAGATTGAGCGGACAGAAGTCCAAGCAGGCAAAGCTGTTGCAACCGGCGAAACCTATTCAATTCCCGCTGATTTGCTGATTAGTTGCATTGGCTATCGCACTTCGCCCATTGTAGATGTTCCATTTGACGAACGCGCTGGTAAATTCGCCAATGATGAGGGGCGGATTTTGCCAGGTCTTTATTGTGTTGGTTGGGCTCGGCGTGGTCCGTCGGGAACGATTGGCACCAATCGGCCAGACGGATATAAGATTGTCGAGAAGATCGCCGAAGATATTGGCCCCGGCGACCGTAAAGAAGGGCGCGAAGGCTTCGATACTTTGGCCCAGAAGCGCGATTTGCAGCTTGTCACATTTCGCGATTGGAAACACATTGAGGAAGCAGAAAACGCAGCGGCCCGCGAAGGCGCACCGCGCGAGAAATTTGTCGATGTCGCCAACATGATTGCGGCCAAAAAAGGGTGACGCAAGCGTCAACTTGCAAACGCTTATCCCTAGCCGCATGATGGCATCTACCGGCGCTAAGCCGCTCATAGGAGCATAATCGCGAATGCCTCAACTTGAAGATGAAGCCGCCCAATCCACCAGCGCTCTGGGTCCCCTCGTTGGGCTGACCCGAGAAGACTTCATGGGCGCAGTTGCGGTGTTGCTGCGTGAAACCGCCTCTGACCCGCAGCGTATCATGAAGCATTCCCAAGCAATGGGCGATGACATGATCAAGATTTTGACGGGAAAAAGCGAGCTTGCGCCCAATCCCAAAGATCGCCGCTTCAAGGATCAAGCTTGGCAGTATAACCCCTTCATGCGGGCCGGAATGCAATATTATCTGGCGATGCAAAAAGGCATGGCGAGCTGGCTTGATGAGCTTGAATTGGACGATCTGGAGCGCGATCGCGCTCGCTTTATCTCCAACATCATTATCGATGGCCTAGCGCCCACAAATACGCTTATTGGCAATCCAACGGCGCAAAAGGTTGCGATTGATAGCGGCGGCCTCAGCCTCATCAAAGGTCTCAAGAACGCTTATGATGACCTAGTCCATAACAAAGGCATGGTCAGCCAAGTTGACAAAAAGCCGTTTAAGCTGGGCGAGAACGTTGCCACCAGCAAAGGCTCGGTTGTTTTGCGCACAGATATGATGGAACTCATCCATTATGCGCCAACTACCGACGAGGTCTATTCAATCCCGCAATTGACGATCCCGCCGCAGATCAACAAAATGTATATCAACGACCTCAGCCCAGAGAAGTCGGTGGTTAAATATCAACTCGACAATGGCATCCAAACCTTTGTTATCTCTTGGAAAAACCCCACCAAAGATGAAGGCGTCTGGGATATGGCCGACTATGTCCGCTCGTGCCGCGAGGCGATGGAGGCGGTTTCCAAAATCACAAAGTCGAAAAAGGTCAATGTGTCTGCTGGATGCTCTGGTGGGCAGACAGCAGCGATGCTGGCAAGCAAATTGGCCTCCGATAAGGATGACCTTTTGGGCGCACTTACACTGATGGTCTGCGTGCTGCATCCCAAGCAAACCGATAGTGAGGCAGGCAGTCTCGTATCCGAAAACGGGCTGAAGCTGGCCCGAACAAGAGCCGCGAAAAAGGGCATCATCAAGGGCGACGATCTCACCCGCAGCTTCGCTTGGCTTAGGCCCAACGATCTCATCTGGAACTATGTCATCAACAATTATCTGATGGGCCAAGATCCTCCGGCTTTTGATGTCCTGTTCTGGAATGCGGATGCGACAAATCTTTCGGCCAGCCTGATGGGCGATTTTCTAACGATCTTCGAAACGCTCGCCTTTGTGAACCATGGCGAGGTAGAAATGGTTGATCACAAGGTGGACCTCTCCAAGGTCGATAATGACCTCTTCATTCTTGGCGGAGTGACAGATCACATCACACCGTGGAAAGCGACCTATCGCTCCACCCAATTGTTTGGCTCAAAAGATGTCACATATGTGCTGTCGCATTCGGGCCATATGCAGGCGATTTTGAACCCGCCCGGCAATCCGAAAGCCAAATATTACCTTCCCAAGCAGCCAGGAACCGGAAAACCCGCCAAGCTTGCCAAAACAGCCGATGAGTGGCTTGCCTCGACCGAGGAAGTTGCTGGCAGCTGGTGGCCATTTTGGATGGAATGGCTGCAAACGCGCGGCGGCCCCAAGAAAAAAGCGGCCAAGCAGCTCGGCAATAAGGCCTATCCTGCGCAAGAGGCTGCACCCGGTCTGTATGTGCTCGAAGAGTGCTAGTCCGCGAATATTAATCAACAGCAGGTGCATATCGGGGTGCTAGCGGTGTCTGCTGGTTAACGCCTTTGCTTTAAAGGCATAGTACAGCTAATGCTTGTTCGCAGGTGCACAATTTTGTATCGCTAGATAATTAGGAAAGTCGCCAAGTGGCCGGGTCCAAAACAGATGAAATGACCGCGACAATCGCGATGACCGAAGTAGGCGGACGGGTTTTGCGCGTCGCTCATTGGCGGCTCGATCAGGAAAGCGAGCATCCACCGATCCTCTTTTTCAACGGTATTGGCGCGAATATAGAGGCGGTTGCCCCCTTGGCCGAGCAGCTGACAGAGCGCGGCTTTATCATGTTTGATATGCCGGGGACCGGTGACAGCCCAGACCCGACAATGCCCTATAACCCCTTCACTATGAGCTGGACGGCTTCGCAATTGCTCGAACAATTGGGCGTGACTAAGGTCGATGTCATGGGGGTAAGCTGGGGCGGCGCGATGGCGCAGCATTTCGCTTTGCAACATCCCGGCATCACTCGGCGATTGGTGCTGGTCGCGACCACGGCTGGGATGCTGATGGTTCCTGGTAATCCGGCTGCGCTCAGCAAAATGGCCGATCCGCGCCGTTATGTTGACCCTGAATTTATGCGCAAACACTTCATGACGCTCTATGGCGGCGCTGTTGAAGGCTCTGAGAATAAAGAGAGCCACATTGGGCGGCTCAAGCCCCCTTCCCCGCGCGGCTATCTCTATCAGCTTATAGCGATGATGGGTTGGACAAGCCTGCCCGCCCTGCCCTTTATGAGCAAGGAAACGCTCATCATGATGGGTGATGACGATCAGATTGTGCCGCTGATCAATGGTAAGATACTCAACACGATGATCCCGAACTCACGGCTCGAGGTGTGCGAGGGCGGCGGACACTTGTTCCTGCTTACCCATGCCGATGAAAGCGTGGCCAAATTGCGCAGCTTCCTCAATGCGCCAGACGGCGAAGCTTTAGAGGCGGCCTAAACGCTATTTAGGCAGCCAATCTGACAGGATTGCGTTCACTTCATCGGGCGCGTCCTGCTGCACCCAATGCGAGACACCGGGCA
>CAZTFZ010000053.1:0-10136 GCA_964613105.1 uncultured Porphyrobacter sp.
GCCTTCGATACGGCCAGCGCGTTTCGGTATTTGCAACGGGCTGCCCGGATTTTTACCGAACGCCGCAAGCCTTGAAGGTGGTCGCTCCTCGCTGTTTCGGCTTCGACATAGACTATGTGCCGATTGAACAGCTTTGAGCGAGCTTATTAACAGGGGCTCACCCCAGTCGGATTTTGGATGTCGCGGGGAAATATGTGCTAGCGATCGTTAATTCGAAGAAGTCCAGCGCTACTGACCCCATGGCGAAGCTTATCCAAACCCACAAATGAGCGCTCCTCTAGCAGCCCAAGGATTGCCCAAGGATTGCTCAATCAATCATGCTGCGATCGCGCAATTTCGTGAAGCCAATCGGCATGGCGCGGGGCCGTTTTTGTCTCACTCCATTCCTCAAGCATTGGCACCGCGACCCTTTTGAGCTCGACATATTGCTCATCCGTGCCGATATCGGCAGCCAGTTCAACGCGGTGGCCGTTGGGATCAAAGAAATAGATTGATTTGAAAATGCCATGATGCGTTGGGCCTAGCACATCGATGCCTTGCCCCTCGATATGGGCCTTGGCTGCAAGCAATGATGCCTCGTCTGCCACGCGAAAGGCGAGATGCTGGACCCATTCGGGCGTGTTCTCGTCTCGGCCCATTGCAGGCTGCTTCGGCAGTTCGAAGAATGCGAGAATGTTGCCGTTTCCTGCATCCAAGAACACATGCATATAGGGGTCATATTCGCCAGTCGAAGGCACATGATCTTCGGCAAAGGCAGTGGTGTAATCCATGCCCATGACGCGGCCGTACCATTCAACGGTCTCTTTTGCATCGTTGCAGCGATAAGCGACGTGGTGAATGCCGCCCAGTTTTACAGGATTGGCAGTCATTCCGCTGGCTCCGCTTGCTTGGTATCAAGAACGCCGCGCGCAACTTGATCGCGCTCAATGCTCTCGAACAGTGCTTTAAAATTGCCCTCGCCGAACCCATCATCGCCCTTGCGTTGAATAAATTCGAAGAAAACTGGCCCGACTTGCGCTTCGGCAAAAATCTGGAGGAGCAAGCGCGGCTCACCGCCTTCTGTCGTGCCATCAAGCAGGATGCCGCGTGTTTTCAGCTCGCCCTCCGGTTCGCCATGCCCTGGCAGGCGCTCGCTGAGCATCTCGTAATAGGTTTCCGGCGGTGCAGTCATAAACGGCACTCCAAACTCCTTTAAGCGGTCCCAAGCCGCGACAAGATCATCGCAAATCAGGGCAATATGTTGAATGCCTTCGCCATTGAACTCGCGCAGAAATTCCTCGATCTGTCCTTTACCGCCCTCACCCTCTTCGTTCAGCGGGATTTTGATTTTGCCATCGGGCGCGGTCAACGCCTTGGATGTGAGGCCCGTGTATTCGCCCTTAATATCGAAAAAGCGGATCTCCTGAAAGTTGAACAGGGTCTCATAGTAATCCGCCCAATAGGCCATGCGCCCAGCGTGAACATTGTGCGTCAGATGATCAATCCGCAAAAAGCCAGCGCCTTCGGGGTTGCGATCGACGTCGGGCAGATATTCGAAATCGATGTCATAGATCGACAGCGTGTCTCCTTCATTCGGGCGTTCTTTTGCGCTGTAGCGATCCACCAGATAAAGAATTGCGCCGCCAATCCCCCGAATGGCTGGAATGCGCAATTCCATTGGGCCTGTTTGCACCTCAACCGGCTCCGCGCCGCGCTCCAGCAGCTCGTCATAGGCTTTGGCCGCATCCTTCACACGAAATGCCATACCGCAGGCGCTGGGGCCATGCTCGCGAGCGAAATACCACGCAGCGCTGCGTGGCTCGTAATTGGCCAGCAGATTGATCCCGCCCTGCCGCCAGAGCTGCACATCCTTGCTTCTGTGATTGGCAAGGTGAGTGAACCCCATCGCTTGGAACACAGGTTCCAGCACGCCCTTTTCAGGCGCACAGAATTCTACAAACTCAAAGCCGTCTAGGCCAATGGGATTATCAAACAAGTCGGTCATGTCAGGTTCCTCAAAATCTGTGTCAGGCTGCGGCGCTCTGGCCTTGTTTATTTTTGAAAAAAGCGTGCGTACCGCGATTGAGCACTTCATCCGCGGGCGCAATTTCATGCGCCTCAAACTCACTCGCACCTTTCACGGCAGAATAGCTATCAGCAAAATCCGCATAGCAACGCTCCAACAGGTCCTCGAAACTGTCGATCACGAAATAGGTCTGCTGGAAATCGTCGATGATGTAATTTGTGCGCATCACTCGTTGCAAATCCATCATCACACGGTTGGGTGACGCGTCTTCCAGACTGAAGACACTTTCCAGCGGCGAGGAGAGAATGCCGGCCCCGTAGATGCGCAAATCCTTGCCCGACGGTCCACCATTACGGATCAGACCGAATTCCACTGTGTACCAATACAGCCGCGCCAAATTGGGGAGCTGTCCCAATTCCATCGCGCGCTGGCCGCCTTTGCCATAGGCTTCCATAAATTCGGCAAACACCGGGTCCGCCAATAACGGCACATGGCCAAAGATGTCGTGGAAGATATCGGGCTCTTGCAAGTAATCGAACTCTGCCTCGGGACGGATAAACGCACCAGCAGGAAAACGACGATTGGCCAGATGATCGAAGAAAACCTCGTCAGGCACCAGATCAGCCACCGGAACGACCCGCCAGCCGGTCAATGGCTCCAATGTGTCGGAGAGCTTTTCCATATCCGGAATGCCGCCTTCGGATAGCGCCAGCCTATCGATTGCGGTCAGAAAGGTTTCGCAGGCTCGTCCTGGCAAAATCTTGCGCTGACGCGCTGAAAGCCGGTCCCAACGATTATGCTCTTGCGGCGAATAAGAGGCCCAAGCCTGATCAATCGTATAGTCGGCGTTCTTGGGCGCGTTCGCATAACGGTTTTTGGGCCGCAGGTCCGTGGCTTCCATGGGTCAGTCCTTTCAATCAAGGCATGATAGGGCATTTTCCAGCAAAAATCTGTTCAACTTGCTCGACAATGGGTGCTATTATAAGTGATCACAACCAATTTATGGATAAAGGCGGACAAATTGCATCAATTAGAGAAACTCAGCCAGTCGGACCGGAAGATCCTTAGGTTGCTGCAAGCCGACACTACGCGGTCACGTCAGGAACTGGCTGATGAAGCGGGCATGTCGAGTTCTTCGGTTTGGCGGAAAATCAATGAGCTTGAGACGCTGGGCGCCATCACCAAGCGCGTCGCATTGCTCGATCCCAATGTGGTCGGGCTAAGCGTTTGCGCCATCTTATCAGTCAATTTGCACAGCCATGAGAATGATGCGCGGCACAAGTTCGAGCAATTTATTCAGGACCAGCCAGAAATAATGGAGTGCTTCGTTGTCACTGGCGAGTTCGACTATATGCTGATTGTTAGAGCCCCGACGGTGCAGGCATTGGAGACGTTTTTGATGGGCAAAATTCTAGGACATGAATCGGTGGCGACGACTTCATCCCAGATTGCGCTAAGCCAAACCAAGTATACGACGCAATTGCCGATTTGATCGACTATAAGACTTAATGCCGCCGACGAGTTTGAGCGGGCGAAGACCCTCCCTTATAGCGCGCAAAGTATTGCGTATTAGCGGCTCAGAACCGCTTATTCTGCCGCCTCGGGCAAAGGCTCTGGGATTTCAGCCAAAAGCCGCATTTGCAATGTCGCCTTCGCCTGCCCGCACACAATTTGCTTGTCAGTGATGCCTGCTTGTCGCATCGCGCAATGATGAGTGAAAAGATGAAATATGCGATCATCGGCTGCGGCATGATGGGCCGAGAGCATATGCAAAATCTTGCGCTTCTTCCCGAATTGGAATTGGCTGGGATTGCCGATCCAGATGAAAGTTCACGCAAAGCTGCCGTGGCACTGGCAGGAGAATTGGGCCAAAATATCCAATCCTTCGCCGATACCACCAAAATGCTCGACGAATGTGCGCCGGACGCAGTGATTATTGCTTCCCCCAATCACACCCACCACGCTGTGCTGAAAGCAATCATGCCGCGCGGGATGGCGATCTTGGTTGAGAAACCGCTTTGCACAACGGTTGAGCATGCAGAAGAAATCGCATCGCTCGCCGCTGACTACGATGCGCTGTTTTGGGTCGGGTTAGAGTATCGTTACATGCCGCCTGTTGCGCGTTTTATCGAGCGCGTGCATGCGAATGAAACGGGCGATGTGCGAATGATGTATGTTAGAGAGCATCGCTTCCCGTTTTTGCCCAAGGTCGGAGATTGGAACCGTTTCAACCGCAACTCTGGCGGAACTTTGGTTGAAAAGTGCTGCCACTTTTTCGACTTGATGCGGCATAGTTTGCGTGATGAGCCTGTGCGGATTTTTGCCACTGGCGGGCAGAATGAAAACCACCTCGATGAGCTATATGATGGCGAGGTGCCAGACATTCTCGACAATGCCTTTGTGACGGTCGATTTTGCCAGAGGCGCTCGCGCAGTGCTGGATTTGTGCATGTTCGCAGAAGGGGCAGAGCAGCAAGAAGAGATTTATGCGCTGGGCGCGAAAGGCCGCTTAGATGTGGCTATTCCGGCGGCAAAAGTCACATGGTCTCCGCGCGACAAGAACGGTCCTATTGTTGAGCATGTTGCGACCCCGCAAGCCGCTCTAGCGGCAGGCGATCATCACGGTGCAACCTATTTCCAATTGCGCGATTTTCACGATGCGCTTGTGTCCGGCCATGCTCCAAAGCTAAGCGCGATTGACGGGCTTAGATCGGTGCAGATGGGCGTCGCCGCGCAGCAATCAATCGCGACAGGACTGCCGGTCGCACTCAACCTCCTTCCATCCGGAGACAGCATTGACTGACGCAATACCCCCCATCGGCTTTGGCTTTTGGAAAGTCGCTCGCTCGGATGCCGCTGATACGGCCTATCAAGCCATTCAGGCAGGCTATCGTCATCTCGATTGCGCAGCCGACTATGGCAATGAAATCGAGGTCGGCGAAGGGATAGAGAGGGCAATTTCCGATGGTCTTGTGACACGCGAGGAATTGTGGATCACATCAAAGCTTTGGAACACATTCCACGCGCCAGAGCATGTCGAAGAAGGCTGCCGCAAATCTCTATCAGATTTGGGCCTCGATTATCTCGACCTCTATTTGGTGCATTTTCCGATTGCACTGGAATATGTGCCAATCGCGAAACGCTATCCGCCAGAATGGGTGCATGATCCAGATACGCAAAGCGGTATGAAGCGCGCAAAAGTTCCGCTTCAAGCAACTTGGGCTGCGATGGAGGCGCTGGTGGACAATGGGCTTACAAAGCGCATCGGCGTTTGCAATTACAACAGCGCTCTGATCCATGATTTGATGACCTATGCCAAGGTGCAGCCGCATATGCTGCAGATCGAAGCCCATCCCTATCTGGCGCAGGAACGGCTGATACGGCTTGCCAAAGACTATGGTATCGCAGTGACCGCGTTTTCGCCGCTCGGTGCGCTGTCTTACGTCGAGCTGGATATGGCAAAACAGAGCGATAGCGTGTTGAGCGAGGCGGCCGTGATTTCAGCTGCGGCAGCATATGACAAGACGCCCGCCCAAATCGTGCTGCGGTGGGGCATTCAACGCGATACTGCGATCATTCCGAAAACGAGCAATCCGCAGCGGATGCGCGAGAACCTCGACATCTTGGACTTTGCTTTGAGCGATGAGGAAATGGCAGCGATCAGTGCGCTAAACCAAAACAATCGCTTCAATGATCCCGGCGCGTTTGCAGAAGCGGCCTTTGGCACGTTCCACCCAATCTATGACTGATTTTCCCAGAATTATCGCAGGAGAGAAGCAGCTCTCAGACTTTTTGGCCTCCAACAAGGCTACGGTCGATGCTGCGCTTTCAGATGCTGGCGCATTGGTGTTTCGCGGGTTTGACGTTCCCGATCCGCAGGCGTTTGATGCAGCAATCGAGAGTTATGGCGAGGCTGGCTTCACCTATGAGGACTCGCTCTCCAATGCCGTGCGCACCAATGTAACGCCGCGCGTCTTCACTGCCAATGAGGCGCCTCCAACGACAGAGATTTTCCTGCACCATGAGATGGCCCAAACGCCGATCTATCCCAGCAAGCTCTTCTTCTATTGCGAGATCGCACCGGACGAAGGCGGCGCGACGCCAGTGTGCCGCTCTGACTGGGTGCTGGAGCGATTGAAGCTAGAGAATGCAGATTTTTATGCTGCCTGCCGCGAACACGGCGTCCGCTACACCAATGTCATGCCGGGCACAGATGACGCAGGTTCCGGACAAGGTCGCAGCTGGCGGAGCACTTTAAGCGCCGACACGCGCGAGAACGCGGAAGAGCGCTTGGCGCAATTGGGCTATGAGTGGGAATGGATGGACGCCGACATGCTTCGCGTAACCACTCCTATGCTAAGCGCCGTGCGCGATTTGGGCGATGGGCGCGAGACCTTTTTCAATCAACTTATTGCAGCCTTTCGCGGCTGGTCAGACAGTCGCAACGATCCCAACCGCACAATCACCTTGGGCAATGGCAAGCCCATCGCGCAAGAAGCCATGGCAGATGTGATCGCGATCGCAGATGAGCTGACCGTCGACATTGCATGGCAAGCGGGCGATGTCGCCTTGATCGACAACTTCACCGTCATGCATGGGCGCAGGCCCTTTGCTGGCAAACGCCGTGTGCTCGCCTCACTGATCAGCTGATCGCTGGTTTTCTAACAGCGATCAGCCATGCGGCGAAGTTGGCGACAAGCAAAGCGCAGCTTAACAGCCAAAATAGCGCTGAGACCCCTGCTGCGCTTGCGAGCCCAATGGGCGAAAAAATCAGATAGAGCGCAACGACCCCAGACAACAAGGTGAATGCCGTTGGTCGAGCAAACCGCCAGGGCGTCATATCAACTTGATGACGGCTCGCCGGCTCATATGGTGTCTTACGCGGCCGCCAATATCCCACAGCAAGCATGATGCCGACTTCGATCACGAACAGCACTGCATATTGGTGAATGAAGTGCAAGGTTACGACATCGTCCAACACAAATCGCAGCAATCCGTATGTGGTCACGTGGAAGATGATCACCAGCTTGGCTCCGAGCGCAGGAACTCGCGCAGTGAACAGACCAACGATAACGATCACGACGGTCGGGATATTGTAAAAGCCGGTAAAGACGCGAACAACTTGCCACAGGCCTTCTTCTGCAAAATACAGCATGGGGGCCACCAAGAATGAAAACAGCGCGATCACAACGCTCGCGATCTTGGCAACACGCACGAGATGCGCGTCACTGACAGATTTGCGCGATGGGGCGTAAATATCCAGCGTGAACAGCGTTGCGGCGCTGTTGAGCAGCGAATTGAAAGAGCTGAATACCGCGCCCAGCAACACCGCCAGAAAAAGACCGCCAAGATAGGCTGGCAATAGGTCTGAGACGAGCCTTGGGTAGGCCTCGTCAATTGAGCCAAAGCCTGGGCCGTACAGATGAAATGCAATGACCCCCGGGATCATCATCATAAAGGGCACCATGATTTTGAAGAAACCAGAGGCGAGTACGCCTTTCTGGCCTTCTGCCAATGATTGTGCGCCTAATGTGCGTTGAATGACATATTGATTGGTGCACCAATAGAACAAATTGGCAAAGATCATTCCCGTAAAGATCGTGCCGAAGGGTGTAGGATCGCTGGCAGAGCCGATTGCATTGAGCTTGTCCGGGTGGTCGCTGGAAAGCCGCGAGAAACCGTCGGCAAAGTTTCCATCGCCCAGCGCAATCAGGCCAAGGATAGGCACAAGCAAGCCTATAAAAAGCAAGCCGATGCCGTTCAGCGTATCTGATACTGCCACTGCCCGAAGGCCGCCAAAAATCGCATAGGCTGACCCGCTCAACCCGATGACAATTACAGTCAGAACTAGAGCCGGAAACAGCTCCAGCCCTGTCAGCTGCGGCACATCGAAGAATTTCATCACCGCAAGCGAGCCAGAATAGAGCACTGACGGGATCGTCACGAGCCCATACCCCAGCATAAACAGCAAAACGGACATACGCCGCACCACCGGGTCGAACCGCTCAGCCAGAAATTCTGGTAGCGTTGTGAAGGCTCCGGCAAGATATCGCGGCAAGAAAACGAAAGCCATTGCGATGGTGGCAATGGCCGCTGTCACTTCCCAAGCCATGCTGGATAGGTTGTGGCCATATGCAGAGCCATTGAGGCCGATCAATTGCTCGGCTGACAAATTCGTCAGCAGCAAAGAACCTGCGATAAAGCCAGCGGTCAGGCCGCGCCCGGCCAGAAAGTATCCTTCGCGTGTATTGGTCTGACCCCGCGATTTGCGCCAGCTGAGCCAAGCGATAAATGCCATCACTGCAATGCAGCTGGCGAGTGTGAAAGCCATGTTCCCGTCCATGAGAAGGAGGCTAATGGATTTTTGCAATTTCGCTAGGGCTTAGGGCACCAGCCTCTCGATGTTCATCAAGCCGAGCGGAAAGCAGGCAGCTTACTCGACAGGGTGCATTTAGTCTGATGGCACTCGCTCGGGAGGTGGATATAGCTCATCTAGCGCGCGCGAAGTCCCGTCCGCACACACCAACCGAACATGGTATCTCTTCATTTGCCGAGGGCCATCAACGCCAACGCTGTGAGCTATGACGCCCACCTCTTCTCTCATCTTTTGGACAAAGGATGCGACGCGAGTGGCCTTGTTTGCAGGATCAAGCCCGCGTTGAAGGCTTGGGTCATGCGTAGTGATACCTGTCGGGCAGGTGTTCTTGTTGCACTTCATTGCCTGAATGCAGCCAAGCGCAAACATGAAGCCTCGTGCAGAAATGGTGAAGTCCGCACCTGCACATAAGGCCCATGCAACTTCGCTGGGCGTCACCAATTTGCCGCTCGCGATGATACGGATACGATCCTTTAGCCCAGCCCGATCACGCAAATCGACTAGCATTGGCAGTGCTTCTCTTAGTGTTAAGCCAACATTGTCAATCAAGGCCAGCGGAGCCGCGCCTGTCCCGCCATCTCCGCTATCAACAGTAATGAAATCAGGTGCGCTATCAATCCCGCGCTTCGCGATTTCAGCGAATAGCTCTTCGATCCATCCATAAGCACCGATCACGGTTTTGAAGCCGACCGGTTTACCTGTGACTTCGCGAATTCGTGCGATCATATCCAGCAGTTCTTCATTGCTCCCAATATCAGGGTGACGGTTTGGGGAAATCGACGCTTCACCAACCGGAATCCCGCGAATTTCGGCAATTTCCTCATTCACTTTAGCAGCCGGTAGAATTCCGCCTTTGCCCGGCTTTGCGCCTTGTGAAAGCTTGATCTCGAACATTCGGACTTGATCATGAGCGGCCACTTCGCGCAGTTTCTCATCTGATAGCTTCCCTTCGTGATCTCGAACGCCATATTTTGCCGTTCCAATCTGAAAAACTATGTCGCAGCCCCCCTCGAGATGGTAAGGCGATAAACCACCTTCACCGGTATTCATCCAAGCGCCTGATTTTGCAGCACCGTTTGATAGCGCGCGAATAGCGGGGGTAGAAAGAGACCCATAGCTCATCCCAGAGACGTTAAAAAATGAGGGCGCTTCGTAAGGCATACGAGCAGAACCTTCGCCTATGACCATGGAGCGCGCTGCCACGCCATCATGCTCAAGCAACGGCCATGGACAATTGACAAATATTGGGGTGCCTACTGGTTCCAAATTGCGAGTAGAACCAAATGCGACATTGGTCGATTCCCCTCGCGCTGCTTCATTTACCCAATCTCGTTGCGCTCTGTTGAATGGCATTTCCTCTCTGTCCATCGCGAAAAAATATTGCCTAAAGAATTCTCCAAGATCAGAAAAAACATAGCGCATGCGTCCGATAACCGGATAGTTTCGCCGAACCGTATCAGCCGTTTGATAGCGGTCGATGAAAAACAAAATGACCAATCCGAGAACGACCAGCCCGATCACAAAAATAAACAGCGATGTAAGTCCGTTCAGAATTGCATTCATCGATTCCTCCTTAAGGTAGTATGCAATGCCCGCATTGCCCTTTGAGCAGTTTTTACAGGGAAAGACATTTGCCCCCGATCACGCATCGATAACGATCATCCTTTCATGCATCATTTCGTGGCAAGTATAGGGGATACCGCCGACACCATGACCGAAAGTCTTGAGACCAGCAAATGCATTCCGATTGGTTCAG